>JAOUMO010000138.1 GCA_029881425.1 Gammaproteobacteria bacterium | reverse complement strand
TCGCTTGTAAAATATACCGACAGCTCATCTAATCCGGCATTTTTTGTGTTCTATGATGACAGTAAAAAACGGGGCTGGTTATCTATGAAGTTAATGCCGTTGCTTAAGTGGCATAAAAGAAAACGCGAATTAATAGTAATGGTTTTTCTTTCACCGTGAACGCCCGGAATTGTTAATCTATTATTTGATTCTATATGCGTTTTCTTTTAAATCTCACCATCACGCGATCGCTGGCAATAGGTTTTCGACTGTGGATTTTCCACCGCATTCGCAATCGCGTTCACTATTTCACCAAACTCCTCAGGTGAAATTACACTCATCACGCGACCCAGCAAACGTGGATCGACATCCGCATAGGAGGCAGAGCCATCCTTCAGGGTCACCAGTACACCGGCCATATGGTAACCGTCGTTATTCTCCCGTTCCTCGTCATCCACCAGCTGCTGGTTCATATCCATCAATTCATCATAATACTCATCGATCTCATCCAGCAGCTCATCCTCGGTATCTTCCGGCAAACTGATCTCATAGTTCCCGTCATCAATTTTTGTTTCTGGTGCCAGGCCTTTGGCCTCCAACCAGGCAACAAATAACTTGAATGGCTTTTCATGAAATAAAATATAGTCGAGCATGGAATCGGCCTGATCGGTAAAATGTTAAAAGGACTTTTTAAAAGTATCCAGGAACAGGTCGAACTGTTCCGCTGGCAGGTGATTAATACCCGCAGCAGCCGCACGACCACCACCGGTTTCAAACTGACGGCATAACGCATCCGCACCGGCCTTATTATTTAAGGGGGCGCGCACGCTCACCAGGTAACCGCCCTGCTCTTTTTCGGTGAGTATCGCATGGGCGCGATCAGCAAAATTCTGTGCCAGGTCATTCGCATAAATACCACTGACACGACGCGCCCATTTTTCATCGGGCAAAATATACAGCGCATGGCTGTCATCCGCATAAGCAGGCATTAAACTCGCCGCCTTTTCGAAATCACTGTTATAACCCGCCAGTAATTGCTGGTAACCCGCCTCGTTATGAATAAAATCGAAGGGATCAGCATAGCCACTGATTAAACGATACAAGGCCGCCGGGGTAAAAATCAGGTCATCCAGCGTAGCACCGTAACCGTTATAATTAATACAGGTACCCAACAGCTTTAATTCCTCCAGCTGTTCAGTAGAAAGCCCCAGCGGTGCCGCCGCCGTAGTAGCCGCGACAAATAGATTATCCCCAAATGCCGCAGTCACCGCCCAGGGCAGGTATTTGCCATCCAGGTACTGGTTCACCAGCAAACTGCTACAGGCATTGGCATCGGTGTCGATATGGGCATCCAGCAAATCATGCTGTGGAATCTCACCGGCAAAATGGTGATCAAAATAACGCACCCGGGCACCGGCATCCAGCAGGCGCAGCAGGTCATCTCGATTTTTATCCAGCGAAATATCCAGCACCGTCACCTGGTCGCCACCACCAGCCTCTACCTGCTTTAGCAGGCTGATATCACGCTTCACCCCGGTCACCAGCCGACTCTCCACCGGTTCGGCCAGCCTGAGCTGATGCAGGGCACAAATACCGTCGGCATCCCCATTAAACACATCGATAAACGCCATAACCCATCCTTTTTTCTAATTTTCCAGGCAGACTATAGATATTTGGAGGCAGTATCAATAGTGCGGCATTACAAATAAAGATGACAACCAGCTCAAATTTCGACAACGAAAAGCTATTTGCGCTCTGGCCGAAGGCCGAGGCACACGGACGTGCCGAGCAAAAATTTGTCTGGAACAAATTTTAACCTGATCTTTTACAGGGCCCGAAGGGTCAGGTACAGGGAAGTACCTGATAGTTGAACCAGCTGGTTCAATTCGGATCGAGTCTTTTGCACTATACGGGGACAAACTGTAAAAAGGATTATAAAGTGGTGGCCGAACCTGGACTAAGTTTGCGGGGAGCAAACTTGGACATGGGGACGCTTTTTGGCTCCATGGGCCGAAGGCCGAGGCACAAGGACGTGCCGAGCAATTGAACCAGCTGGTTCAATTCGGATCAAGTCTTTTGAAATATATGGAACTAGATTACTACAACAATGAAAAAGTGGTGGCCGAACCTGGAATTGAACCAGGGACACGCGGATTTTCAATCCGCTGCTCTACCAACTGAGCTATTCGGCCATATTTGAACTTTAGACACCTGAATCCAGAAGCTGAATTTTCAGGAGCGCGTATTAAAGCCTCAAGCCCCTGAATAGTCAAGCACTAATCTGCTGACAAGTGCGGCCACATCAACCATCACATTTCAGGCTAGATCAGCTAACTCATTGAAATAATGATAAATATCAATGGTTTTTTGCCAGAAAAATCACAAAAACAGACTATTTTTCATTTTCTGCCCGTTTTCATTAGAAAATACCACAAAAAAATTATAGACTTGCTGGGTTCATAAAATAATGGAGTTTTTATAATGAAATTTACAAACTTAACCACCCTGATCCTTATTTCCAGCCTGACTGCAGCCTGTGGTGGTGGTGGTGACGGCGATAGCACGACATCAGGAACAAATCTCTCGATTCCAGCCAATGCAGTTGTCATCACTGAAGTAAATGCCGAAGCAATAGCAACATCTGCGGTAGGCACGTTACAATCGACTAGTGCTTTTTTTACTGCTGCAGAGACAACAACCTTACCTCCCGTACAAAACGCCATTAATCTTATTTCTGGTATAGCCTTTAACAAAAACAAACAAGCATCAAATATTGTTAGCGGCATATCCGACTCTGGTATTTGTACTGATGGCGGATCATGGTCAGATACCTGGACAGAGACAGCAACCAGCGCTTCTGGCACTGCAACCTTAAATAATTGCAACGAAGGCGGCTTCATTTTAGATGGCAGCTTTAGTTACAGTGATACCTGGAATAACAACACCGGCGCCTATACATCAACGGGTAACGGCACTTTAACTATGACCTTTGGTGGTGAATCATTTACCTTCAAGCTGAATACCACCGACAATGGAAATGATTGGGATGGCAGCTTCAGCCTGACCTTAAATTTCTCAATATCAGGCGCATCCATAGGTTATTTGGTTGAAACAACCAGCCCATTAACTGGCTATTATGGCACGCCTACTGCTGGTCAAATCATGGTTTCTGGCGGCAGCAGTACACGCCTACTCATTACCCTGCTCAACAGTTCACAGGCCAAAGTTGAACTGGATAATGGTAACGGCAGCTTCGTAGAAATCATAGCAAGCCCAATCACTTTCTAAGTGTAAATAAGCCAAACAGGCTATAAGACCATAAGGCACGAACCCTGTTCGTGCCTTATTTATTTGCAAACAACCAACTTCAGCTGCCCAGATGCCAAAGCACATACTACATTACCTGTATTTATTACTATGGCCGCTTATTGTTAATCTGCTATATGTAAATCATGCCCATAGTGAGAGCTACGAAATATCACCCGGCCTGTATCATTTCAACTACAGTGAATACAGCACCTCAGACAAATTACTCGACAAGGAAACAGGTTTTCTACCCGGCATCAAGCTGGCTATTGATTATGCGCATAATAAGCATCGTCTCAATCTCAATTTTGCACTGTATGACGCCACTATTGACTATGATGGCCAGACACAAAGTGGCCAGCCACATACCACAAACACTAAAACCCGGATCATTAAATGGGGCATGGATTTTTTTCCCAATCAGGCCGACTATATCCCCGGTCAATTTTTCCTGGGCATCAACAACTGGCAATGGGACAGGGACATACTCACAAGAGATAATATTCTTGGATTACACGAGGTCTACTACTGGGCCGAACTTCACCTGGGAATAAGATTCGAATCTGAAAAGATTAATGAAAAAATTTTCTGGACTGAATTATCCGTTCTTTATATTTCAAACCCTAAAATGGCAATTTATCTCAGTAATAGTAAAGAATCACTTTATATGGATGACGAGCCCGGCTTTCGTGTACGCGTCGGCACAAAAAAACATATCACTGCTAATCTTGATCTTGGAGTCAGCGTGCACACAGAATACTGGGCCTTTGGCAGGAGCGACACCATATTTGTAAGTGATTTTTTCGGTAGTCCGGCAGGGCTGACTGAACCCCGAAGCGAATCCCTTCACTCCGGTATTGAAATTAATTTGTATTACAATTTCTAACTATACAGCACAAAAAAACGCCCTTACGGGCGTCCTGATTAATTCGAGGGTGGCACAAAGTCCGATGGTGCCGCACTGCCTTCATCACTGAAGAAGTATTTTTCCATCTGCTCCTCGAGGAACTTGCGTGCCTTGGGCTCGATGGGTGTCAGGCGGTATTCGTTAATCAGCATGGTCTGGTGTTTCAGCCAGGCGGCCCAGGCTTCTTTCGACACATTGTTATAAATCCTTGCACCCAGGTCACCGGGATAGGGCGGCAGATCAAGGCCCTCGGCCTCTTTACCTAGTTTTATGCATTGCACCATACGGGCCATAGTTAATCCTCATTCAATTTGTTCAAAATAGTTTTCACCGGGCTAGCCAGGCCACCCGGTTCAGGCTGGCATGTGTTATACCAGACTCTGTGCCCGGCTTCCATCACACTTTGATGAGGGTTTTTCAGGCTGACGCGGCAGGGCGTGATGTCCAGGTGATAATGACTGAAGCTGTGACGAAAGCTTTGATGATCCTCAAATCCGCCAATATTCAACTGCCACTGCTGCTGGCAATGGGCTGCGACATCCCCGTCCAGCGCCATTTCAGGCAGGCTCCAGAGACCACCCCAGATACCGGTGGGTGGGCGTTTTTCCAGCAGCACCTGGTTGTCATGGTCCAGCAGGATGAGCATGCGGGCAGATTTTACCGGCAGGGATTTTTTTGCTTTTGGTGTGGGTAACGCATCCACCTGCCCGGTTTTCAGGGCTTCACAGCCCTGGCTAACCGGGCAGTGATCACAGTCGGGCCGTTTACGGCGGCACAGGGTCGCACCCAGGTCCATGATCGCCTGGGTGTAGTCCGCCAGCTGCTGGTCCGGGGTATGGCTTTCCGCATGCTGCCACAGTTGCTGCTGGACCTTTGCCTGGCCGGGCCAGCCCGATACCCCATGATAACGCGCCATGACACGCTTCACGTTACCATCCAGTATGCTGTGTTTTAAACCATGGGCCTGGGCGAGTATCGCCGCCGCCGTGGAACGGCCTATACCCGGCAGGGCATTGAGCAACTCAATATCCCGTGGCAACTCGGCCCCATACTCGCTACAGATCATCTTTGCAGCCCTGTGTAAATTCCTGGCGCGAGCGTAGTAACCCAGGCCCGACCAGTGCTGCAGTACCGCGTCCTCTGTTGCCCCGGCCAGGGCCTGGACGTTGGGAAAACTGGCCATAAAGCGCTGGAAGTAAGGTATAACCGTCACCACCTGAGTCTGTTGCAGCATGATTTCCGAGATCCAGACACGATAGGCATTGCGCTCCAGCTGCCAGGGGAGATCCCGGCGGCCGTGTAGTGCAAACCATTTCAACAGGGCTTTGGCAAAATCAAATTTCATCATAGGATTTTTTTAGTTTTAAACCGGTCAAATGCTTCAATCATTACTGTGACGCGTTACAATAAACACCTAACTCAATCAGGGAAGCACCATGACCATACTCGATCGCTTGTTTGACGTCTACGACCGTATACAGACGCGCATCCTGGAGCCACTCATACCCAAGGCCATGCGCCAGTCATCCTTTACTGGCGCTATTGCCTCGGCTGTCATTGTAATACTACTGGTGATTCCTATGGTCATGGGATTCCTGTGGAATAACGAGCCCGACGCCTTCGACGTAGTCGCTAATGCCGCCGAAATTTCCCAACAGTACAATGAAGACATGGTCACCGGCTACATCACCACCGCCACACTTATTAAGGTAAGCGAAACGCTGCTGGACAAGAGCGGCGGCTATCTCAGCAATGATATGACCCCTCCCGGCATTTTTATGGACAACATCCCTAACTGGGAATTTGGCGTACTGGTGCAGGTGCGTGACATGGCACGTGCGATGCGTAATGACATCAGCCGTTCACAATCGCAATCGGTTGAAGACAGTGACCTGATCATTGCCGAGCCACAATTTAATTTCGATTCCAGCTCATGGATGTTACCCGCCACCGAAACCGAATACCGCCGGGGTATAGCGGCCCTCTATAAATACCTGCACCGGTTGAGTGATGCAGACCAGCAGGATGGCCAGTTTTACGCGCGCGCCGACAACCTCAGTGACTGGCTGGCATTGATTGAAAAACGCCTTGGCAGCATGTCACAACGC
>JAOUMO010000137.1 GCA_029881425.1 Gammaproteobacteria bacterium | reverse complement strand
TCGCAGAACAGTGGCAATGCGAGGTGGATCGCTGGGGGAACTTGCTGCTCAAGTTTATGATGTAAAAAATCCAGCGAGTACCGGTGCCGCCTGGGCAGCAAAAACCTGTTACTGGAAATAGTCCGCAAAGGGATCGCCGGTATTGTAATAGGCTGTCTGAGAATAGAGTTCTGATGTGCTATCTAATGGATTCAGTGAGGGCATGAGAGAAAGGCCAAATCCATCATCATAATACTGCAGGTAAACCAGGTTAAATAATGCATCAGTACCACATGTATCGGCAAGGCAGGGTGGTGGTATTCCATCGGTCAATAGAGAGCCGGTATTCGAGTATCCATCCGGGAGGCTGGAGTCAACAACGTTAGATGTAAACCCAGAGCCGGATAATAGGTCTGCCGTGCTCAGGCCCAGGTGTTATCTGATCCAGGTACAAGGTGAAGTCATGGCTGGTTGCGCTGCTATCAAAATGATCTGAGGTCTGTAGCCAGATATAACCTGAAAAATTACTGACAACATCATAGTTAATCTGGTGTGAGTCATTTGTGAGTGAGTAGTGAACCAGTTTGCTTACCATGCCACTGACATTATCGTAAAAGTTAAACATGCTGGCATTGTTATGCTCGGCAATACTTATGCCATCAATTGAACAGCTGCCATTATTGATGCATGTCTGGACTTCTGAGGGTAGATTAGCCGGTGTAATTATAGTCATCGCATTTATAGTGGATGATGCAGCGACGAGCAGGTAAAACATATTATTTTATATATGGGTCTTATCATGGTTATGTCCCTGTGAATTGTTATTTTGAAGGCTTACAACATCACCACAAAGCCATAAGTCAAAGATTAGCAAAGACTGTTCCATAAATAATAATGATATGTTTTTCAGAAGCTTATAAGGGGGTGTTTTTTTCAGGTGCGAGATCAACTGTTGTGTAAAGGAAATCGACACTATTTGAGGGCGCTAAATACTATTGAGTACCTCAGCAGTCCATTGAATAGCGGCAATATTGATACCTGATAATTCATTTGCGGTGAGTGACTGAAAACGGATGTTTTCCCAGTCGGCGGTTTCCTGTGCCAGTGCACAGTTTAGCGCATCGCCCATTTCACCCTGGTGCTGTAGCAGGGCCGCCGTTATATTATCCGCCAGTGGCAGTGGTGTTATCAGTTCTTCAAGTTCATGGTCCATGAGCAGGTCCAGTGCAGAAAACATACCAACAGTAAAAAAAGAGTCGCTGTGATCCAGTCCGGATTTTTCGGCAAGCAGTTCGCAGCTCTTGGCGCGAATCATGGCATTTTGTACCTGTTCCGATGGTTTGTTATCAAGGCTGGTTAGAGCCATTATCGATGCCCAGCTGCAAAGTTGTTTGCGCCCCAGCATGACAATGGCGTGATGTATCGAGTCAATTTTTGTCGAGAGCGTAAAAAAGGCAGAGTTAATCAGTTTGAGAATTTTATAGCTTAGGGAGATATCCTTGCTGATAATATCATCAATAGTGTCAGTATCTGTTTCGGGATTGTGCAAGATCGCCAGCAGTTTCATAATGCTGAGCTGGTTGGCATCCAGGCTTTCACCGCTGATCATTTTGGGACGACTGAGAAAATATCCCTGGAAGTAATCTATTTCAAGGTCACGACAGAGTTCGTAGTCTTCGTGTGTGCTGACATTGCTGGCGCACAAAATGACGGGCCTTTTTTTCAGTTGTTTGGCATGTTTTGTTATTGTCCTGTGATCCAGCTCTTTTATATCCAGGTTAATGATCCGGGCATGGCTGGATAGCGCCTCGAGCTGTGGGTGTTGCAGGTAATTATCCAGGCTGACAATAAAGCCTTTTTTATTCAGTGCGTCTATTGACTGTGTAATATGGTTATCGACTTTGATCCCGGCGGGGATTTTCAGGATCATCCTGTTGCTGGGAAGGGAAAGGATGATGCCATTATTGATTAGTTGTTCATTCAGGCTGATAACAGCGTAGTGATTACGGGCCAGTCTATCCAGGCCTATTTCCAGGAATGCATTAATAATAAATTGCGAGTCATCTATTTGGTGAGCAGGGTGATCGCCATGTTCATGGTCGGGTATCGCGCTTAACTCGTAGGCATAGGTTTGTAATTCGCGATCATAAACAGGTTGCCTCCCGATAAAAAAATCTGACATTCTGGGTCCGCTGTATTTAATGAGTATTTAAAGTCTAGTCTGGATAAACAGTTTAACAATAGCTAAATAACGGTTTTTATTATACGGTTTTTAGGAGGCAATAAAAAAGCCCACAGGGTGGGCTTTTTTATTGATACTGTTACAGAGTCGCCTTATTTGATTTTGGCTTCTTTGTAGATCACATACTTGCGAACAACGGGATCAAATTTCTTGATTTCCATTTTCTCAGGCATGTTTTTTTTGTTTTTGTCAGTGGTATAGAAATGACCTGTACCTGCTGATGAAACCAGTTTGATTTTATCGCGCATAAATTACTCCTTATACCTTCACGCCGCGGGCGCGCATTTCAGCTAGAACAGTGTCTATGCCCTTTTTATCGATAAGGCGCATACCGGACGTTGAAACACGTAGTCTAACGAAGCGGTTCTCTGTTTCAACCCAGAAACGGTGGTTGTGCAGATTTGGCAGAAAACGGCGACGTGTCCTGTTATGTGCGTGTGATACATTGTTACCTGTCATCGGTTTTTTGCCGGTGACTTGACATACTCTGGCCATGGAAGACTCCAGTAAATACTCTTTTATATGGGCTTGTTGGCCAGCTGGGCCGAACAAACACTATCAATCCGAAAGGGGCGTGATTCTAACGGATTCAGCGCCGCGAGACAAGTCCTTGAGTAGAAATACACCGGTTTTGAAGGATTTGGTCTTTGCGGGTATAGTAGGGGCCGCTTTCCCCCATGGCAATAGGGTAGAAAATTGATGGATATAGTGTACATACGTGATTTAAGAATAGAGACCGTGATCGGCATCTATGACTGGGAACGGGAAATCCGCCAGACGGTTAGCCTGGACCTCGAGATGGGGACCGACATCCGTCGTGCCGGTGAAACCGATAGTATCGAAGATACCCTGGATTACAAGTCGGTGGCCAAGCATCTTATTGATTTTGTTGAAAAAAGCGAGTTTCAGCTGGTGGAGACACTGGCCGAGCGTATCGCGGCCATTGTATTGAATGAGTTTGGTGTGCCCTGGATGAAGCTGCGCCTGAGTAAGCCGGGAGCGGTGACCGGGTCGCAGGATGTGGGTGTCATTATCGAGAGAAGCCAGTAGTGGCGCGCGTCTATATTAGCCTGGGCAGCAATATTGACCGGGATGCCAATACCCGGGCAGGCATAGATGCCCTGCGTGATAAATACGGCCTGCTGTTGCTGTCATCGGTCTACGAGAGTGAAGCGGTGGGCTTTGAGGGTGATAATTTCTATAACATGGTGATTGCGCTGGAGACAGGCGATGATGTCTTTGAGGTGGCTGCCTGCCTTCGCCAGATCGAAGAGAGTCGAGGGCGAGACCGTAATGCACCCAAATTTTCATCGAGGACACTGGACCTTGACCTGTTGCTCTATGATGATCTGATTGTGGATGAAAAGGGCCTGCAGATCCCCCGTGATGAGATTCTTAAACGCGCCTTCGTGCTCTGGCCCCTGTCAGAAATCGCCCCGGACCTGATGCATCCCCAGGCAGGCAGATCCTATATGGCGCTCTGGGCCGGGTTTGATAAGGCTTTGGAGAACCTGGAACCGGTCCCTTTTCGCTTTGAGTGATTCACTGCCCAGTCAGGTGTGCAAGAAGGTCCTTGCCTGACCCTTACCGTTAAATATTCAGGCTGCGTCCACCACACACCGGTATCACCTGGCCGGTGATGTAGTTTGCTTCACTAATCAGAAAGCGCACCGCTGCAGCAATGTCGTGTGGCTCACCCTGTCGTTTGAGTGCCGTGCGTTCGAGGATAAAGGTCTGGGTCTCTGCATCCAGTTCACTTTCTGGCCAGAGGATGGCGCCGGGGGCGACACCATTGACCCGCACCTCTGGTCCCAGTTCGCGGGCCAGTGACTGGGTCAGCATCGCGAGGCCAGCCTTGGCCGAGCAGTAGACCGGGTGAAGCTTCATGGGCCGGTAGGCATGAATATCGACAATGTTAACAATACTACCCTGGCTTTTCCTGAGATAGGGCGTCGCTGCCTGTGACAGGAACAGGGGAGCTTTCAGGTTGCTACCCATTAAATCATCCCAGTGGGCTTCAGTAATCTCACCTACCGGTGTTGGATAGAAGGTGGAGGCATTATTGACCAGTGCATCCAGCCCGCCCCAGTAGTCTGCGGCGCGTTTGACCAGTGAGTCAATATCGGCAAGCTTCAGCAGGTCAGCCTGCAGCGTGATGGCTGAATCGGCACGTAGAGCATTCAGTTCATTGCACAGCGCATTGGCCTCATCCGCCGAGGCACGGTAATGGATTACGATATTCATACCGCTGGCATGTAGCTGGCGAGAAATTTCAGCGCCAATACGTTTTGCGGCACCACTAATGAGGACAGTCTGGTTTTGCATGGTAATATGCTCAAAATCGATAGAATTAACCTAGATAATAATGCAGATACTGGAATTACCCAAACCGAGCGATATCGAGCAGCAGCACAGCGAGCAGCTCATAGGGCTTATTAAAAATGAGATAGCGGCGAGCCAGGGCTGGATCAGCTTTTCCCGTTATATGGAGCTGGCCCTGTATGCACCGGGCCTGGGTTATTACAGTGCCGGTCTACAGAAGTTTGGTGAGGCCGGGGACTTTATTACCGCCCCCGAGGTATCGCCACTGTTTGCGCAGAGCCTGGCGGTCCCGGTTGCCGAGTTACTGGCGACCATGGAACAGCCCCGTCTCATTGAATTTGGTGCAGGCTCAGGCATCCTCGCGGCCGAGCTATTACGGGCACTGGCAGCGAAAAATAGCCTGCCTGATGAATACCTGATCATCGAGCTCAGTGCCGAGCTGAAGCATCGCCAGCAACAGGCCCTGCAGGCACTCGTGCCCGAGTATTGTGCGCGCGTGCGCTGGCTGGATAGCCTGCCGCAGATAAAATTGAATGCTGTAGTACTGGCGAATGAAGTACTGGATGCTATGCCCGTGGAGCGATTTATAAAGACTGAGCAGGGCATAGAGGTCCTGGGCGTGACCTGGGATGAAGATCGCTTCCGTTTGCAGCCAGCGACCGCTACCGAATCAATACGGCAGGCAGTGGAATACATAGAAGTGGAAAATGAATACGTTTTTCCCGTGGGTTACAGTGCGGAGATCAACTTACACATCAGGCCCTGGCTGGCCGCCATTGCCAATATATTAAACCAGGGTGCAGTGTACCTGATTGATTATGGCTATCCACGTAGTGAATATTATTTGCCGGACAGGGCCGCAGGCACATTGATGTGTTATTACCGTCACCGGGCGCATGATGATGCGCTGTGTTATCCGGGGCTGCAGGATATTACTGCCTTTGTCGATTTTACCGATGTCGCAGAATCGGCCTTGAGCTGTGGCTTCGATGTCGAGGGCTTTACCTCACAGGGTAATTTTTTACTCGCCTGTGGCATAACGGAACGGGTCGAGGCCGGCTCATCGAGTGATGAAAGGCAACAGCTATTGCTGGTGCAGCAAATGAAAACCCTGACTATGCCAGAAGAAATGGGTGAGCGATTCAAGGTGATGGGCCTGAGTTATGGGCTGGACAGGCTTTTACCGGGTTTTGATTTCCGGGATTATCGTCACCGGTTGTAGCTGATAGAGGGCTTGCAAAAGCAGTCTGAAAGCACAATACTGGTAATGTCATTAACTGATAATGGATGCAGTTAAATGTTGAAGTACATCACCTTCCCCGGTGTGCTTGTTCTGTTGCTGATACAGGCCTGTATCGGTGAGGTTCTTGCTGATCCGCAAAACCTGGCAACAGATAATTCACAAAGAGCTAATCAAATTTTGCGCCAGATCGATGATATGTGGCGTGGTGATTCATCCTATGCAGTAATTCATATGCGGGTCAAAACAGCGCACTATGAACGCAATATGACGATGCACGGCTGGTCGAAGGGTACGGAAAAATCACTGGTAAGAATCGTTGCACCACTAAAAGAAAAAGATACGGCAACACTTAAGTCAGGCAACCGCATATTTACCTATCTACCTAAAACAGATCGCACTATTCGCCTGACCTCCGGCATGATGATGGGCTCATGGATGGGCAGCCACTTTACCAATGATGACCTGGTGAAGGAGTCACGCCGGGAAGAAGATTTTGATGCATTGATTAGTTTTGAGGGTGAGCGTGATAGCCGGAAAATTATAGAATTTAGTCTAATACCTAAAG
>JAOUMO010000136.1 GCA_029881425.1 Gammaproteobacteria bacterium | reverse complement strand
GACTGCCTGATTATCCACCGGGTCGGCGAACTACACCCGGATGACCCTATCGTCCTGACCGTGGTCTGGTCCGCTCACAGGGCGGCCGCATTTGATGCCTGCCGTTATTTGATGGAGGAGCTTAAATCCCGCGCACCCTTCTGGAAGAAGGAAAACCTGCCGGATGGTCATCGCTGGGTTGAAAAAAACACGCCCGGTTAAACGGGGTATAAAAAAGGCGTTCCCTCGCCAATGCCTTGCATAGTAGTAACAACGCTATTTCAACAATATAAACAACGCCGTCGAACCCCTCTGTATATTCAGCAGCAACTGCGAGCTGCGGGCCGTGGCCCTCTGTAGCTCATCCAGGCTTTTTACCGGACGCCGGTTCACGGACAGGATCTCATCACCCTTACGTAAACGTGCATACCAGGCAGGGCTGCCCTGGGCCACGTCAACTATGACAATGTGCATTAAGGATGGTTCATCCTTGTCCTGGATTTGCGCTATCACGGCACCCTCGAGCCGGGGTGAGACCTTTTCACCGGCAATCGAGTTCTGTTTTGGCTCTTCGATAACGGCCTTCAGGTGCATCTTTTTACCGTCCCTGAGTAACAGGATATCCAGTGACTGACCAATCTGTAACAGGCCGACCGCATTACGCATGTCCATCGCACTCCTGATCTTGCGGCCATTAATCTCAATTACTATATCGCCTGCCTGTAAACCGGCTCGCGCTGCAGGTGAATCCGGTGCAACACGAGATATCACCGTCCCCTTGCGTGTCTTGATGCCGAAGGCCTGCGCCAGGTCAGGGGTCAGGTCCTGGGTCACCACGCCCAGTACCCCACGACGCACCTCACCATGCTGCACCAGGTGGGATACCAGCTGCTGCACCATGTTGACCGGTATCGCAAAACCTATACCCACATTACCGCCGCTGCCGCCGGGTGCGAGTATGGCGGTGTTCATACCCACCAGCTCACCCCTGAGATTAACCAGCGCACCACCGGAATTGCCCGGGTTAATCGAGGCATCGGTCTGGATAAAATCTTCATAGCCCTCTATACCCAGGCCACTTCGTCCCAGCGCACTCACAATACCCGAGGTCACGGTCTGCCCCAGGCCAAAGGGATTACCAATCGCCACCACGAAATCCCCGACCCGCAGCTGGTCCGAGTCGGACAGTGTAATGGCGGTCAGGCCCTCGGCGGGGACCTGGAGTACCGCAACATCGGCCTCGGCATCGGAACCGATTAGCTTTGCCCTGAGCTCACGTCCATCGCGCAGGGTCACGGTAATCTCATCGGCACGGCCTACCACGTGATGGTTGGTTATCACATAACCCTTTTCTGCATCGATCACCACACCCGAACCCAGGCTCTGGGGACGGCTACGCCGTTGCTGCTGTGGCCTGTCCGGGGCACCAAAAAAGTGCCGGAAGAAGGGGTCATTGAGAAGCGGGTTCTGGTTGATATTCACATGGCTGCGCGTGGAAATATTCACCACCGCCGGGGTAACCTGTTCCACCATGGGGGCCAGCGAGGGCAACAGCTGTCCATCAACTTTTTCGGGCAATACCGCCTGTGCCGGCAGCAGCATTGCCAATAGCACGCTGCCCAGGAATAATTGTCTGTGCATCATTATTTTTCCTCAAACGTTACACTATTACAGAGCATTTCTACGACTATAAACAAAAGCGCGAGTTCACTCACACTTAGCCACTTGCAGGCTTGCCCCTCTCCTGTTACCTTATTCGGCGAAATTATTATTAATATTATAAAGGATAAATCCATGATTAAACTTTTTCCTGTCCTGCTGGGCAGCATGGGGCTAATTGCAAGTGCATCCACATTTGCAGCTGATTCACTTACCAGTGTGAAAGACAAGGCCAGCTACAGCATCGGTGTCAACCTGGGCATGCAACTGTCACAGCAAAAAGATGATATCGATGTCGACAAGGTTATTAACGGGCTTAAAGATGCCTATGCCGGTAAAAAACCTAAATTATCCATGGAAGAAATGAAAACAGCCATAGGCGCATTACAGGAAAACCTGCAGAAAAAACAGCAGGAACAGATGAAGTCCGCAGGTGATACCAACAAGAAAGAAGGTGATGCCTTCCTCGCCGCAAACAAAAAGAAAGAGGGCGTAAAGACCCTGGCGAGCGGCCTGCAGTACAAGGTGATTACCGAGGGCAAGGGCGAGACACCCAGGTCAGAAGATACCGTGGTTACCCATTATCGCGGCAACCTGATCAATGGCCAGGTATTCGACAGCTCATACAAACGCGGCCAACCGGCTACCTTCCCGGTGACGGGCGTTATCAAGGGCTGGACCGAGGCCCTGCAAAAAATGAAAGTGGGCAGCAAATGGCAGCTATTCATTCCCTCTGACCTGGCTTATGGCGATCGCGGTGCTGGCCAGGTCATTGGCCCCAATGCAGTACTGATTTTTGAAATTGAATTACTGGAAATTAAGAAGTCGTAATTCAGGATTAAAAACAGCCAATAAAAAAGGGCGCTTGATGCGCCCTTTTTTATTTATACAAATATGAATATTACTCGACATATAAAAAAGATAACACAACGTTGAAACGAATCACCCAGCCCCTGCCAAACAACTGATTACAGCTTAAGTAAACACATCACCTGCTATTTGCGCTGTTTGCGTTCATTTGCGTTTTCTTTTGTTTCTAAAAAATAAAATGCCAGGCTACTCTATATTCTGCACCTGATAACCTACTAGAAATACAACTAGTTGATTTTTAAAAAAATTAAATTAATAACAAGTACCCTAGCTACAAAACAAGCTACAAATAAATCATTCTCTTAAAGTAAATTTTTTAACTTAAATAATCTCTATTACGCCAGAAAATGACACAGCTAAACTAAACAAACTCATTCGAGTCTATATACTTTAATACGAATAAATGGGAATGGATAAGAATCAATTGAACTTGACTCTAAAATAAAAACAATCATTAAATTGTAAAGAGAAAATCTTCCAGCAAGATCAATACAAGTGATTTGAAAGCGAAATAATGCGGTCAAACAACCGAGCATCTTTCTTTCTCTTCACAGAGCTTTTCAACTCTGAAAATGAAATCACATTAGATATTTTAATATGATTTTTTTTCGCACTATTCAATGAATCAGAACTAATGTCGAAATCTAAATTTAGTTGGTTTTTCTTTGTATAAGTAGACATAACTATTAATCCTCTTCAGAAGGAATCAATTGCTTCTCTTTAAGGCCTTTCACTACAATTGACTCTAACGTAGGCATAGCCTCGATACTTCTACTCAGTTTTGGCTTTATTCTATTTATATCAACCTGATGAATTTTACCATCAACTTTTCTTGAATCAGGCTTTACACGGAATATAGCTGAATATCGAGAAGGTGCAACCCCCTCAAAAGGTATAATCCTCACTTTATTAAGATCCTTCTCATCTTCTGTAATTGCATCATCATGAAGCTTTGTAGCCAAGCTCTTCCTATACGGCTCGATATAGTATACCTCAGATATCCCGGCAGCAACAATATGTCTAGCACAAGAATGGCATGGATAAGTAGTGCAATACAACTTCCCACCCTTAATACGGCTTCCAGCAGAGTGCCCGGCATTAATGATTGCATGCATTTCAGCATGAACAGACCTGGAAAACTCTATTAATCCTCTTAATTTAGGGTTTTTAAGAAGTAAACCCTTTACTTCCTCCTCCCTACCCTTTTCTACGAATTTCAACACATCCTTTATAAGATGATCTGCAAACGATAACTTTTGCTCATCATTTGAACATGCTCCCCCTCCTTCTTTATTCCAGCAACGATGGTCCCTTTCAGAAATTGGGTCATTCTCTAAATCTGCCATATATAGCCCGCCAAAGGGCTTAGGAACATCATTCCAACCCACTGCTAAGACCTCTCCTTCATGATCCGTTATAGAGGCACCTACCTGCCTTGATAAACATGCAGAGTTCGATGCGGCTGTATCTGCCAAATACATAGCCGTTTCAGCCGTGGTTGGTGTATGAATTTTGGCACCTAACATTAATTCTAAAAATCGGCCAATTTTTTTCTCGATCTGCGCCTCAGTTGGCTTGTCTATTCTCAAAAACAAATCAGATTGAGGAAATGTATCTCTAACTGTCTGTCCATGCTCAAACTCTTCCCCTGAATCTTGATCAATAAGACTATGAATCTCTCCTAGATTCATCCCCTGCCCTTTACGCTCGAGATTCTTTTCTCTTACAGAAAGGGGTGAAAACACTCCAATAAAATAAAGCATATCCCCATAAACAAGACGTAAAACATCTAATTCTTCTTGGTTTTTTACGGAATCAATGATATGACAATATCTTCTTGGTTTATGCCCCTGATCACCACTTTTTGATCTATGCGCCTCCCTTTCATAAGAAATATCACTTATTGCCAGTTCGGCCAGAACCCCGCAACCATATTGCTCCCTTAGATCATCACCATCTTTAATATATTGTTTGGTAATCTCGAACTCAGACCTATCATCTTTATCATAGTCATGATCAGAATGCTCTTTAATGTAGTTACTTAATCGCAAGACCTTGCATTCATCATAACCAAACTGGTTTTCAAGGCGTTTTTTTAGAATATCTGCCACAATATGATGTGGAGAACCTATTGGCCCACACAGAGCAATAACCAACTCATCAGTTTGAGTATTCTTCAAATGCGCGGTTGAATCAAATAAATCTTTGTTTTTACTACTATTAGCCCCAACACGAATAGCTTTTACATTTCCCGCCATTTTGAAGTTCCTTTTTTAATAATTATTTGACTATGAATAGTATTGTGAAGCTAAAGAAAAGACAAATCTCCACCATCATTACACTTATTCATACAAATACCGCTGAAACCCAACAAATACCTCTCGAATCCCCGCCACACTACCTAGTTCAGCCGCCGCTTCCCTAACGGCATGGTATTTCAGCTCCAATAAATCCGGTAATTTCTCCTGATCCAGCTCACCAACCCCTTCTTTGACGTACTGATAGAGGACAAAATCGAGGAATTGCTGCTGTTTGTAGTCATAGTGGGAGAATATTGTGCCTTTATGTGCTGAAACTCTCTCCTCACGGGTAATAGGTGCCTGAACGAAGGCTATATAGGCCAGTACATCATATAAATCGCTCTTTTCAGCATTGATCATCCTTCCAGCCTCAGCCAGCTGCTCTTTGCCGAAGCCTTTCTCTTCCAGGCCTACCAGAAGCGCCTTGCGGGTATCAGGTTTGCTCCACAACGAACGTAGCTCATCCTCGTTCTTAAATAACCCAGGTAGCTCACCATAAAGGCGTTCAACGAACTGCACTGCCGACATGGGCGTACAGTCAGGGTTCCAGTAAGAAGTTGCCATCATGTGCTGGATACTGCGCTCCTTGCCGTCTGCCAGTTTGACCTTTACCTTCCGTTTCTTCTCGCAAACACAGGGATCTTCACCGCATTCGGGGCAGGGATTAGGTTCACGCTCACATTCACAAGGTCGCATGCCACACACCGCACATGGCCCTACTGGCGTCTTCACACAGGTACAGGGTGTATTTCCGCATTTGTCGCATGATTCCGGTTCTACTGGCTCGCCATCCCATTCGGGATCACTGAAATGCTCATAGGCTTTCACGAAGTCATAGATGGTGAAGTAATCCTTACCATCAAACAACCGGGTGCCGCGCCCTACAATCTGCTTAAACTCGATCATCGAGTTCACCGGGCGCATCAGCACGATGTTACGCACATTACGCGCATCGACACCGGTGGACAGTTTCTGTGAAGTCGTCAGAATAGTCGGAATGGTTTTCTCGTTATCCTGAAACACCCGCAGCCAGCGCTCGCCTTCGGCTCCGTCATTCGCGGTTACTCGCACGCAATAATTGGGGTCGGTGCTGCCCTTGTTCTGGTTAATGAGGTCACGTACCGCCAATGCGTGCACCTGTGTCGCACAAAACACCAGCGTCTTGTGTTTCTGGTCAATCATCTGCATAAAGAGTTTAACGCGATAGGCCTCCCGCTCTTTAATCTCAATCACTCGATTGAAATCATCCTCCTCATAGCGCTTACCCTGTTCTATTTCGCCTTCAATGATCGTGTCATCAGCTGTGTACACATAATCATCTAATGTCGTGGCAATCTGCTGCACCTTGAACGGCGTCAGATAGCCATCGTTAATGCCTTCTTTCAGAGAATAGATATATACCGGTTCACCAAAGTAGGCGTAGGTATCCACATTGCCCTTGCGCCTGGGTGTTGCGGTGAGGCCCAGCTGCACCGCCGGTGAGAAGTAGTCCAGTATGCCGCGCCAGTTACTCTCATCATTGGCACCACCGCGATGACACTCGT
>JAOUMO010000135.1 GCA_029881425.1 Gammaproteobacteria bacterium | reverse complement strand
AACTGATATAGCGCTGGATTTATCCAAATGGGCACAGGTGCTGGCGAAGCACTTCCTGCACCGATCAATCCGCATCGAAGTTGAGCCGGGTGATTACCTGGTCAAAGATGCCGGTATCTTATTGCTCACGGTAAATTCCATCGAGCAAAAGAAAAGCACCACCTTTGTCGGTGTCGATGCGGGTTTCAACCTGGCGGTAGAGCCCGCGGTGTATGGCCTGCCGTTTTTACCCGTACCGGTTAAAGTTAATAGCGGTGCAGAACAGGTAGTGACCCTGGTGGGTAACATTAATGAGGCACTGGATGTCTGGTACCACAATATCAGCCTGCCGCCGTTAAATGAAAACGATCACATTGTGCTGATTAATGCCGGTGCCTATTCCTCATCCATGGCCTCTAATCATTGTATGCGGGGTAGCTTTAAAGAGTTCCTGCTACTTTAGGTTGGCAGACCGCAGTCGTTATGTGTCGAGGACAGCTTCGGGTTCGGTGCGCGGGTCCATTTCCAGGGCGGCGGTACCTGTCCTGGACATGGCTACAAAATCACCCTGTTCCTCTGCCGGTACGGGCGTGCTGATGCCCATGCGCAGGAATGCAAACAGGGCAAGCAAACCAAATACGCTGGCAAAATAAATCATCAGCGCCTGTGCGCCATAAAGCTGCATAAAGGTACCGGCAATGATCGGGCCTATGGCAGCACCTATGCCGTTAAGGAGTAACAGGCCGCTGGTTGCATCCATAACCTCAGTGGAGTCTATGTGATCATTGGTGTGGGCGACAGATAAAGAATATACTGCAAAAGAAAAACCGCCATAGACAATGGCGCTGAGTATTAAGCCTGCATAGGAGCGTGATGCCAGTAAAAAAATACTGATGGCACAGAGGGCGGCAAAGATACAGACGAACATTAATACTTTGCGACGATCAAAACGGTCTGACTGGTGGCCAATAGGTAATTGTAGTAAAGCGCCGCCAAATATAACCGCGCTCATGAATACCGCAATATCGGCCACGGCATAACCCATATTATGCGCATACAATGCACCCAGTCCCCAGAATGATCCATTCACCAGGCCGGTAACCAGGGCGCCAGCAACACCCAGTGGTGAAATAGTGATAAGGCGTCGAATGATTAATTTGGGTACAGCCACATTTGTCGGTTGCGGGATGCGCGTCACTGCAATGGGTACCAGGGCCAGTACAAAAAATATGGCACAGAGCGCATAGGTGGCGAGTTGACCGGCACCATAGATTAGAATCAGGTATTGACCGATACCAAGAGAGAGTAATGTAACGCTGGTGTATATGGAAAAGATCCTGCCCCGCTGGTGATTCGGGATTAAGGTGTTTAACCAGCTTTCTACCACCAGGTAGAGGCCAACCATGGCGATGCCGGTAACGACGCGTAACAACCACCAGGCCACAGGATCAACAATCAGGCCATGCAGGATAACTGAAACCGTACCGAAGGCAGCGAGTACAGCAAAGGCGCGAATATGGCCCACCTGGCTAATCAGTCGTGGACAGACATAGGAACCGATGACAAAGCCAAGGAAAAAGGCGGACATAATAATGCCGGTCACCGTGTCTGAAAAATTTTCCAGGCCAGCGTGAATGGAAAGCGCCGTGCCCAGCATGCCGGTGCCGATCAGCAAGATACCGATAGCCAGCAATAATGAATAGATCGAAAGTATTTTAGATAACATTATCGAAATAAATTTTTCTCAAACAGGTCATTATGGATTGCCTGTAATACTGCTGTAGACAAGTAAATAGATGATGAAATGTCAATGCAACAACGTAGATCTGATCCAGCATGGCACAAAGCACATTAACAGGGTACTACTTTAGAACAGGTTCAGAAAGCCCTTTATAGTGCTCGCTGTGGTGACTGTGGGCAGGAGGGGAAATAGCTGCCTCAATTTCAATGAGAGATATTATTTATACAGGGGCTCCAGCGTATAATCGTCATCGGATGTCGTCTGCTGTTTGTTATCTGAGAATTGTGTAATGGCCTCAAACAGGCCGCTAGATGACCAGGCCTGTGGCGCTGAACTATAAAGTGACGCATTGAGTTGATTAATTAGACCGGCCAGTGGTTCATCGCACTGTTTGGCCAGTGCACCCAGTGAATGGGGCGGCCTGTCGCTAAACATGGCTTTACCCCAGTCGAGCAAGGCCTGTTTGCAGGCTTCGGCATTATTTTTATGGCAGGCTGTTTTTAGAGTAGCTAGCGCCTGCTTTATGCTCGGTTCCATGCCCGTAATTTTTTTCGTGCCTGTTGACCTGGTTTTATATTTGATGGAAATAAACCAGGCCAGCAGGGTCATCATCCAGGCAACAGCAAAAATGATTGTACTGACCATCCAGGATGATGCGGCGGTGTTGTCACCTGTTGCCTGTGTCACTGCGCTGGTCGTGGTGACAGGTGCCTGAACAGGTGCTGGTGATTGGCTCTGGGCGTTGCCCGTTTGACCCGCGGCGGCAGTCACATTAATCGTCCGCGCTGCAATGCTGGCGGTTTCTATTTTTCCTGTTTGTGTGTTCCACCATTGGATGCTGATCGCCGGTAATTTAAAATTGCCCGCCCGTGTTGGGATCATCGCAATCTTTTCCTGGCGCATACCGATGATACCGCTGGCCTCTTTTTTGTCATTTAATAGCGGCTGGTCAGGGTACTGTTTAAAATCATTAATGGCGGGCAGGCTGATCTCGGGTAGCTGGGCGGCAGTGAGTCCATCAGCGAGCAGGGTCAGTGTGCGCGTAATCGGTTTACCAACAACAAATGTCGGTGCCTGTTCCGACCACTCTTCAACCAGCTGGATTTCTTTTGCCGGCAACCATTGTTGTGCCGAATAATTTTTTGCTACGGGAAGCACGTCAATATTAATCGCCTCACTGCGTGCGCGTTTTAGTTGCTGGCGATTACGGAAGGGGTCGAACATCGAGCTGCGATTACCCCGCAGGTTGGCCTGTGCCAGCACGGCCTGGATATGTAGCTTGCCGTTTTTCTGGGGGAACAGGGCATAGTGGCGTTCGATAACGAGGAAGGGTCGATTGCCTTTTGTGGTCTGGAAGCTGGTGTCTTCACCGAGCTTTTCAATCACGGTTTCTACGCCCTCGGTTTCCAGTTTACTTAACTCATAACCGGAAAGATTATGCGCGCTGTATAAACGCTGGGTCAGGATAATCTGCCCCTGCACATAATGCTGTTGTTTATCGATTTCCATTTCCGCATAAAAATCGCTGGTCACCGTGTCCGTGTTTTTGTCGGCAGCCTTAACCGTGAGTCGCAGTTGAGGACTGCTGTCGCTACCAAACGGGATCGATGGGATAGTTAACAGCCCCTCGCGTTTCGCCATCAGGTTCAGGGTCCAGCTTATATTGCGGCTGGTGCTGCCGTTGATAATACTGATGTTGCTGCTCTGGCTCTGGTTGAGTATGTCGAAGTCTTTTTTAAGTGCTTCAAAGTCGGGGTCGTCATCAACCGAGCCCGTGGCCTCGAATATCAGCATAAAGGATTCATTGAGTTGCACCGGGTTGCGATCGGTGGTTGCGGTGATGGTGGCCGCATATAGATTTAACGGTAGCAGCACCAGTGTTACTAACATCATCAAAAAATAATTTAAAGTCTTGTGCATCATATGTGTTTACCAGGGCTGGGTCGTATTGCTCTGTTTATGCTGTTGTTTGTATTGATAATAAAACTTATTACGTAACAGGCCGCCCGGGTCATCGGGTATGCGGCGTAGCCACTGTTGTTTGGCCTGCTCGGATAACTGTTGCTGGCTCTGCTCCATCGCGGCCTCGGCTTCTTGTTTGTCATCCTGTTCAGCCTGTTGTTGCAGGTCTTTATTTGCCTGCTGTTGCCTGTCCTGCGGTTCCGGTTTGTCATCTTCGCCGGCCTGTTGTTGCTTATCCTGCGGTGCGTCCTTTTGCTGTTGCTCATCAGCTGATTTATTGTCAGCAGGTTTGCTATCCTTTGATTGCTGTTGCTGGTCATCGGACTTGTTTTTATCCGACTGTTTGTCATCTGAATTTTTATCGGATTCTTTATTCTCGTCCTGCTGTTGTTTATTTTTTTCCAGCAGCTCCCGGTTGTAACGGGCATCTTCATGTTGCGGGTCTTTTTCCAGTGCCCGGTTGTAGGCATCGAGTGCCTCATCAACGCGCCCCAGTTGGGCCAGTGCATTGCCCCGGTTATAATCTGTATCGGCACTGCTGTTTTTTATCGCCTCTAACTGCTGTAGTGAGGCCTCGTAGTCACCGGCCTTATACTGGGCGGCGGCCTTCCATGCGGGGTCACTAAACAGCTGGGCTGCCTCGGCCACCTGGCCCTGTTCCAGTTGTTGCCTTGCGCGCTGGTTACTGTTTTGCCACAGGCTGTTCCATTCGAAGGCCTGTGCATTATCCGGCAGGGGCAGGATGACAATAAATAAAATAAACACCAGGCCCTTACGGAAGGCGAAGGCGGCCAGCGGTAACAACAGCAATAATAACCAGGGGCCCATTTCCTTCCAGGTGTCGGCGTTGATGTCGGTCTTTTCACTGTCACTATCAATACGATTCGCATCCAGTGGTGCCAGCAGGTAATTTATATCGCTGTCATCATTGCTGAGCAGCGAAAAACGTCCCTTCGCCTGTCGTGCAAATGTTTCAAGTTTTGCTGCATCCAGTTTGGCGATAACAATCGAGCCGTCCTGGTCCTTCAGGAAGCCGCCATTGTCCAGTGCAATCGGTGCACCCTCTGCACTGCCCAGTGCGAGTATCGATACCCGGTGTTTGATTTCACTTAACGCATCATTTGCAGAGGCATCGATACCATCGGTGATGAGTAAAATATCGCCCTGGTGGATGCCGGCATGGGCCAGCAGTTCGTTCGACCTTGCCAGTGCGCTGGCGGTGTGGCTGCCCTGAGATGGCATGATCTCGGTCTTGAGGCTGGGCACCATGGCTTCGATGGTGTCCGCATCATCGGTCAGTGGGCTCACGGTAAAGGCGCCGGTGGTGTACACAATGAGCGCGGTCTGACCCTCTTTACGCTGTCGCAAAATATCCGAAATTTTATGCTGGGCGCGTACCAGTCGGCTGGGTTGAATATCGGCCGCATCCATCGAGCGAGACAGGTCCAGGGCAATCACCAGTGCGGTGTTTTTCTGGAACACCGGCTGCGGTAATTTTTCCCAGGCAGGGCCGGCCAGTGCAAGAATACCCAGGCAGCCACCGATAAAAAACAATACCAGCGGTGCGTGTGATGCCTTGCCCGGTTTGCCAATCAGCAAATGGGGTAACAGGGCCGGGTCGACAAAGGATTGCCAGCTACGGCTAAATAATTTTCGTTTTAGAAACAGGATGCAAATAATAAACAGCGGCAGTAAGGCCAGTAACCATTGGGCGCGTATAAAATGAAATTCCTGCATCAGCGTATCACCCCGGTGAGTTTTAACAGGCTAATCAGGGTGCCGATAAAAAAGGCGATGGCCAGTGGCCAGTAATAGAGGGCGGTTACCGGGCGATAGGTTTTGCTCGCCTGTTCCGCCGGTTCCAGCTGATCCAGTTGCTGGTAAATTTTTTCCAGCTCTTCGGTATTGCGCGCACGGAAATACTGGCCGCCGGTTTTTTCGGCAATTGCGGTCAGTGTCTTTTCGTCCAGTTCGGCAGAGGGGTTGACCCGTTGCGCACCAAAAATTGAATAGCGCACCATTTCATCGGCACCAATACCAATCGTATAAATTTTGAGACCTTCCTCGGCGGCCAGCTCGGCGGCCTTTAACGGCGTCACTTCACCGGCCGTATTGGCGCCATCGGTGAGCAGTATCAGTACACGACTGTTTTTGGATTTGTCCTGCAGGCGTTTGATGGCGAGGCCAATGGCATCGCCAATCGCGGTTTCTTTACCGGCCAGGCCGATCAAGGATTCCTGTAATAAAATATTAACGGTTTCACGATCAAAGGTAAGCGGTGTCTGCAGGTAGGCCTGGCGGCCAAATAAAATCAGCCCGAGACGATCACCCTCGCGTTTTTCAATAAAGGTTTTCGCTACGTGCTTGGTTGCGGTGAGGCGATCCACCGTGTTGCCATTAATACTGAAGTCTTCCACCTGCATACTGCCGGATAGATCCACCGCCATCATCAGGTCGCGGCCACTGACGGGTACCTGTAAGGGGTCACCTAACCACTGTGGGCGACTGCTGGCGAGTACCAGGCAGATCCAGGCGATGCTGGCGAGTAACAGCAGCCAGTGGTTGAGCCGTTGCTGATTGCCGTTGTTGCTGTCGTTACTAAAGTCATCGATAAAGGGGACGCGCAGTGCCGCATCCTCTGCCGGGTTACGTGGGCTTAACCATTTACGCAGCAGTAGGGGCAACGGCAGCGCGAGTAATAACCAGGGCCAGAGCAGCT
>JAOUMO010000134.1 GCA_029881425.1 Gammaproteobacteria bacterium | reverse complement strand
CATTCATGTTCATCTGGATCGACCAGGCACCGTCAAAGGTGCTGTCATCAAATGGCAGTTCAAGGGCGCTGGCGGCCTGGAACCTGACCCGGTCCTGCATCTTAAATAACCCGGTCAGGCGTTCGGCGGCATCGATGTATTCATCACTCAAGTCAATCCCGGTCACACGGCAGCCGGTTTCATGGGATAGGCGCCGGGTAGACCCACCGACACCACAGCCCACATCGATAATGTGCATATCCGGGGTAAACGCGGACAGTTCAATCAGCTCCCGGGTGGCCACACTGCCACGGATATGAAACTCATCCACCGGATGAAGATCCTCAAGCACGAGATTCGATAAATCCTTACCGATTTCATTCAGCCCGTTAATGATGCTGTTATATAAACCATTGGGTGAGTAATAACTGTGGATGTGTTTCATGACCTTGTCCTTGAGGAGAGGGGTGCCGGGTTAATATACTTATTAATTGGGGTCGGAGGCAAATGATTAAGCTAACGAATATTAAATTGTCATATGATTTAAAGCGGCCATTAAACTGTGGGAGGTTCAGTATGGCCCCTTTAATTTTGTAGTCAGGTCAACCTTATCATATACTTTGACTTACCCCCGTCTCACAGGTGGCCGAGCATAATTAAATAGCCAGCCCCTCCTATGGACAATAAAAATACCCACCCTCCCTAGCCCATCACTTCGTAAAAGATTCAAATTAACTTACAACTTTTTCCCCTGTAGAATGTCATAGCTGTGACGTGCGACTTACCCATAACCCGCACGGGCGGCCAGCAGGCCCAAATTTAATAAACTCGAACAGGTAAAACGATGAAACGAATTATATTATTTATTATGACCAATATTGCCATCATGGTCGTGCTAAGTATCACCCTGCGCCTGTTGGGCGTTGACAGCATCCTTGAGGCAAATGGCTCCGACCTGAATATCCAGGCCCTGGTTATACTCTCTGGCGTGATTGGTTTTGGTGGCTCATTTATTTCCCTGTTGATATCCAGGTGGATGGCGAAACGGATGACAGGGGCGGTAGTGATTACCGACCCGAGATCCAATATCGAGAAATGGCTGGTCAGCACCGTTGAAAAACAGGCTCGAATTGTGGGTATAAAAATGCCCGAAGTGGCTATTTTTCCATCCCCGGCGATGAATGCCTTTGCCACGGGCGCAACTAAAAACAGTGCGCTAATGGCCGTCTCCCAGGGCTTACTGGATAACATGACACAGGGCGAGATTGAAGCCGTGGTCGGCCACGAGATGAGCCATATAGCCAATGGCGATATGGTGACCCTCGCCCTGATCCAGGGCGTAGTGAATACCTTTGTCGTATTTTTATCACGCGTAGTCGGTCACGTGGTGGATCGCGTCATACTCAAGAATGACCGGGGCCATGGTATTGGCTACTTTGTCAGCGTGATGGTGGCCCAGGTGGTGCTATCCATACTGGCATCGACCATCGTCATGTATTTTTCAAGAAAACGTGAGTTTATTGCCGACACTGGTGGTGCTGACCTGGCCGGTCACCAGAATATGATTGGTGCGCTTAGACGCCTGGGACAGGTGGAACCCGAGGCCTTGCCCGAACAGATGGCCGCCTTCGGCATCAACGACAAAAATGGCATCATGGCACTGTTCTCATCGCACCCGCCGATTGAAGCACGAATCACCGCACTGGAAAAACGTGCGATGAATCGCTCATAATGTAAATCATAAACATAATGAAGCTGTCGCCCTTTTGTCACATTAAACATGGCACCTATCTGGCTCACCTCATCTCACAGGTAACCGAATAGTGTCACTACCAGGGTAAATCGGCCAGGGATGGCCGATTTAGTTTTGTTGCGCAGGGAAACGATAAATTGGTCTGGAACAAATTTAAACAGGCCATGCCTGACCCGAAGAGTGAAAGCCAGGTAAGGCGTCGATAAAAATAACTCGCGCTAAGGCGAAACCCGACGACAAAACAGGGGCAACAACTAAAGCTAGCCATTTAGCACACACGAGTAATTAACTATAAGTTTCTTAAAGTTGAACGACATGACCAATCCAACCAAAATGAGCAAACAACAGGCCATCGATGAACTTCGAAAAGAAGCCCAGGCACTGGAAGACAAACCCTGTTCAATAAAGGACTATGCCAGCAATATACATAAAGCCAGGATACGCCGTGAGCTGGCCGATCAATTTGAACGTGAACTACAGGAGGGATATCCGGGAGTTAATTAAAATATTATTTGATGCAAAAAAAAGATATTTATAATAATGCCATAAGACAGGAAAGACTTATTGATAACGACAAAAACCCGTATCTAGCAAAACAACCAGCAAGACCGGACCCGGTTAAAATGCCTGCCGCTTATTCTTCTTTAAATACTCTTTTGCAAGCTTCGCCTCCGTTCCGGGTATATACGTCAGGCCCCACCTGGCAATTTCCTTTACTATAGGCGCCAGTGCCTTACCCTTTTCGCTCAGGCTATACGCATAGCGCACCGGTTTTTCCTGGTACGCCTGCTTCACAATAATATTGTTTTCCAGTAAGCGCCTGAGGCGTTCTGCGAGGATATTGGTCGGTATACCTTCCGGTGAAGCCTGGAACTCACCATAGGTACGTTTACCCAGAAACAGGTCTCGAACAAGTATCAGGGTCCACTTGTCACCCAGTAGATCAAGCGTATTGGTAATCGGGCATATAGACCGCCTTACAGCCTTCACTTTATCAACCTTTCTAATCGCCTTGCTCATTGCCAGATTCTAACCTATCACCTAGTCACTTGCAATTTTAAAGTCACAAGACTAGAATAAGGTCACTTGCAATATAAAAGTGACTACAGGGAGATAAACATGACAACAGCCAATTACAGCCAGCACACCCCAACCTATATCATTCTGCTGACCTGGTTTTCACTGATTTTACTATTAGGCCTTAACCAGAACTTTATCCCTGAACAGGGCGTTGCCCCGGTCAACCTACTGATTTCGGCCGCCTTATCCATAAGTTTATTTTTGATGGGTTATTGGCGCATAGCCCGCTTCAGGGACTACATACTAAATATTGATATGCGACTTCTGGTTATGTTGCATAGCTGGCGTATGCTTGGCATGGGCTTCGTTATGCTTTATATGCTAGATAAACTACCGCCCCTGTTTGCCTTTGTTGCCGGTTTTGGTGATGCCGCAACCGCTATTGCCGCCGTTTTTCTTGCCTATGCCCTTTTCACAAGAAAGCAGGGGGTTCCAAAAAAATTAATCCGGCACTGGAACACGTTTGGCCTCATAGATTTCATCGTCGCCGTAACCGTTGGTGTATTAACGCAGACAGATGCCATATGGTTCGCAGCCAATGGTATCAGTAGCGACATAATGGTCGTCTTTCCCTTTGTACTCATTCCCGGATTCCTGGTCCAGCTATTTACCATTACGCATATTATTATTTATCTACAGTTACACAATAACCACCCCTCTAAGCAATCGATTAGTTTTTAGAATCTCGTCTATTATTTCAAATGAACAACAGGGAAAGCGCCATGAATATTAAGCTCTATTACATGCCAAACACCCGCGCCTTCCGAGTGCGCTGGCTACTTGAAGAACTGGGTATTCACTACCAACTTCAATACATCGATCTATTTAAAGGCGAAACCCATAGCAAAGCCTTCCGTGCAATACACCCCCTCGGCCATCTGCCAGCGATTGAAATAGATGGCAAGGCCATGTTTGAATCAGGCGCTATCTGCGCATGGCTGGCAGATCAATTTCCCCAGGCAAAACTTGCGCCTGCTTTTGATTCAGCTGACAGGCGTGAATATGAACAATGGATGTACTTCGTGCCCGGCGAAGTAGAACCACCGCTCTTTTATCATCAATTACACAACAGGGTTCTGCCAGGAGATATCCAGGTAAAAGAAATCCTGCCCTGGTTACGTGAACGCTACACACGGACACTCAGGGCATTGCATAATCAACTACAGAATAAACAATATTTACTGGGTGATAATTTCAGCACCGCTGACATAATGCTGGGCTCAACCATCAGCTGGTTACCCGAATTACTCGAACCCTTTCCGGCCCTGGAGAATTACATCAAATGTTTAAGTACGCGTAAGGCCTATATAAACGCAACACGGGATGAAGTAGCGCAATCATAAAATCAATGTTTCATACAAATAAAAATTATTCACATTGACCACTGAAACCTTTATTATTTTTTACCTAGAATATTGGCCAACAACATACCATCCGCCATGTTTAATGCGTGACTGGTCTGTGTTAGATGCACCTCACTCCTGCCGTGCAACCGGGGCACCTGGTTCAGGTCCTGGCTGAAGGCCGGCACCAGCTCATCACCCACACTGCGAATAATGGAGTGGTAATGGATGGCGGGATGGGGCTGCTGGTTGAGCCAGCCGATGAGTGTTCCGGGTACGGCGGGCATTAAATCAATAAGCGCGCCCTGGGAATTTTTCAGGTAACGATAATCATCACCACCAAAGGTATCCTTGAGGAAGGCAAGGCCCGGCCCCGGACAGAAGAAGGGCTTGTCATGGATAACATCCATGCCATCAATAGCACGCTCCGTACCCAGGTTGGGTGAGGCGATAGTAACCAGGGTTTCTATGCCGGGGGACTGGGGACTGACCAGCACCAGGCGGGAGACGACACCACCGGCGGAGTGACCCACCAGGATGATGCTGTCACCCGCATGGCGCTTACTGATAAACAGGAGCTCTGTATAGAGATGTGCGGCCTGGATCTGTAATGGCGCCGCTGCCGGCAACTGGGCGCGATAGACTTTATTGTCATTCAACTTTGCTGCACCGGCATGATGATAGACACTGCCATCCGCTGCTGCCGTTACCACGCCCGCATTCGACCAGCCGCTGGCCTCCAGCGCCTGCAGTACACCACTCTGTATCCAGGTATCGGCATTGGCGGCCCAGCCATGCACCAGCACCAGCACATCGGCACGTACTGGTGTGATGAGAAACGAAAAGAGAAACACGATGAGGCGGATAACGGTGGATTTTTTCATTTTATTTTGGCCCTGTATTTATTATTTTGCCCTGGCCTGAGTAACAGGCATTGCCTTATATATATCACCATCACCGTATCATGGCTTTGCTCTACAACAAAAAAATCCGGCTAAACATTGATTTCCATAACAGCCTCATAATCCTTTATACTCGCTCACACTATTGGGAACCCCTACAGCCAAATACACACCATGCAAGCCATTGTTTCTATATCCAGTCTCTGTAAAACCTATGCGGATGGCCACCAGGCACTGAAGGATGTCAGCCTGGATATTCAGCCCGGCGAGATCCTCGCACTACTCGGGCCTAACGGTGCCGGCAAAACCACGCTGATCTCGACCATCTGCGGCATAGTGAATGCCAGCTCGGGCTCGGTCACGGTGGCGGGGCATGACATAGTCAGCGACTACCGCATCACGCGCAGCCTGATTGGCCTGGTGCCGCAGGAGCTGACCCTTGGTTCGTTCGATACGGTATGGGACACGCTGTGTTTTAGCCGCGGCCTGTTCGGCAAGAAACACGACCCGGCGCTGCTAGAACAACTGTTAAAGGACCTGTCGCTGTGGAACAAAAAGGACAGCATGCTAATGACACTGTCCGGCGGCATGAAGCGCCGCGTGCTCATTGGCAAGGCACTGGTACACGAACCCAGGGTACTGTTCCTCGATGAACCCACCGCGGGTGTCGATGTGGAACTGCGTAAAGATATGTGGACACTGGTACGCCGCCTGCGCGAGTCGGGTGTCACCATCGTGCTGACTACACACTATATTGAAGAGGCCGAGGAAATCGCCGACCGTGTTGGCGTAATCAACAACGGCGAGCTATTACTGCTGGATGACAAAAAGGCACTGATGCAGAAACTGGGCAAGAAACAGATGGTGGTGGAACTCAGGGACGCCATCCCCCAGATACCCGACGCCCTCGCCGAATGGATGCTTGAGCTTTCCAGCGATGGCCAGCAACTGACCTACACCTATGACTCAAGTAATCCGCATACAGGCATCGCCAGCCTGTTGCGTGCGATCAGCGATGCCGGCCTGCTGTTAAAAGATGTGCAGACCTCGCAAAGTTCGCTGGAAGACATTTTTATTAACCTGGTGAAAAAACCATGAACATCCACGCCATCCGGGTCATTTACAAATACGAAATGCTGCGCTTCTGGAACACCCTGTTACAGAGTTTTGCATCACCGGTCATTTCGACCGCGCTCTACTTCGTGGTCTTCGGCTCGGCTATCGGTTCGCGCATCGAACAGATTGACGGCGTCTCCTACGGTACCTTTATCGTGCCCGGCCTGATGATGCTCACCCTGCTGACGCAGAGTATTTCCAATGCCTCCCCTGGCATCTTCTTCCCCACCTT
>JAOUMO010000133.1 GCA_029881425.1 Gammaproteobacteria bacterium | reverse complement strand
CTGCTGATGGCCTGGGCCGGTCCTAAAATGGAGCCCATGGTGCGTCGTTATATCGAATGGCTGGGCTGGGCGGTTGTTATACTTTCCATTATTGCTTATGTATTGCATCAAAACGGCTAAACGACTGAAACAGATATTATTCATGGCCATTGCAGTCTATGTGTTGCAGGCCTGTAGCACGGCGCCCTTCGAATGGAACCCGCAGGACTACACTGTGAAGCGGGGCGATACACTTTATTCACTGGCCTGGCGCTATGAAAAGGACTTTAAGGAAATTGCGCAATGGAACAATATCTCACCACCTTATGCCATCTATCCGGGACAGCGGTTACGCATGGCGCCATCGAGTGCCGAAGGTACAAGTGATCGGGCATTTCATCGCCCCGTGTTCGAGGAAGACGCCGGGGCACCACCGGCTGAAGCAGCGGAGCCCGCAGGATCGCCCGAGCCATCCCCCTCGCGGAATGAATTTGTCATAGTGCAGAAGGGTGACACCCTCTATTCTATTTCACGTCGTGAATCTTTAACACCAGGCCAGTTATCCCGCTGGAATCGGCTGAGAAAACCCTATGCCATCTATCCGGGACAGAAACTGGCCCTGAGGCCGCCGGCAGAATCACGTGGTCGTTCCACCAGTACAGCATCCACAACGGCTAAACCCGAGGTAGTTAAAACAGGGGCGCAGTCGATAACGGACTCGGATGCATTGCCCTCACGTGTTAGCCAGTGGCACTGGCCGGTAGACGGCAAGGTGGTAAAAACATTCAAGGCCGGTGATACGGCGAGAAAGGGTATAGCCATTGCCGGTAATCGAGGGCAGACCGTAAAGGCTGCTGCCGCGGGCAAGGTGGTCTACAGTGGCAATGGCCTGATTAGCTATGGCAACCTGGTTATTATCAAGCACAGCAGCAGTTTTCTCAGCGCCTATGCGCATAATCGTAAGCTGACGGTGAAAGAGGGTGATAGTGTCAAGGTGGGGCAGATCATTGCCCACATGGGGATAGTAGAAAAGGGGCGATCACAGTTGCATTTCGAAATTAGAAAGGATGGGAAACCGGTGAACCCCTTAATTTATTTACCCCGAAACAGGGGGTGATTTCGAGATCAGGGGTACTATTTTGTGGTTGTCCAGTCGGATATTTTTGTTTTTGGGTTAAAAAATTGTAAAAAGTTAGAAAAAAACCACTTTTTTTTGATATTTTACTTGTAATTGTTATTTAGATGGCTTAAAAATGATTCATAAGTCTGTGATTTAACGACTTATACCTTTGCTTATACTTAGGAGGAAATGAAAAAAGTAGTCAAACCCTTTTGTATATTAACATGAGATCATTGTGGGGAGGATCATCATGAGCGCTACCTGCCAAAAGAAAACAACAATTAAAGGCAAGATCGAAGACGAAGGAATTCTGGATGTAGTTGATGAACTTATTCTGGATGATGTTGACGAAGACACAGAACTGAATGAAATGGATTCCGATGATCAGGAACTCGATACGGAATCTAAAGTTGAAGATGTTAACGGCGTAAAGAAATTCAAAACGTCCGCATCAACAAGTCGCAAGGAACTGGACGCTACGCGCCTGTATCTACGCGAAATCGAATATTCACCCCTGCTTACCGCAGAAGAAGAAGTCTACTACTCACGCCTGTCTCGTAAAGGTGTCGAAGCCGCCCGTAAAAAAATGATCGAATGCAATTTACGCCTGGTGGTGAAAATTGCACGACGTTATATGAATCGCGGACTGGCGCTGCTTGACCTGATCGAAGAAGGTAACCTGGGACTTATCCGTGCCGTTGAAAAGTTTGATCCTGAAAAGGGGTTCCGCTTCTCAACCTATGCTACCTGGTGGATTCGCCAGACCGTAGAGCGTGCATTGATGAACCAGACGCGAACTATACGCCTGCCTATCCATGTCATTAAGGAACTCAATGTGTACCTGCGTGCTGCCAGGAAACTGGAACAGACAATGGAACATGAGCCATCACCTGAAGATATCGCGGCCATGGTTGAAAAACCCGTCGCCAATGTCGAGAAGATGCTGGGCCTACGTGATCGTGTAACATCGGTTGATGTACCTGTAGGTAAGGAAAATGACCGTCCCCTGCTGGACATCATCCCTGACCTGAACAATCCTGAGCCATCGGCTGTACTGCATAATGAAGATATTATGGCCAACCTGGAAATGTGGCTCAACCAGCTGGAATCCAAACAGCGACAGGTTGTTGTCAGGCGTTTTGGCCTGCATGGTTATGAGCGTACAACGCTGGAAGAAGTTGGCCGTGAGCTGGGTGTTACCCGTGAGCGTGTACGACAGATCCAGATGGATGCATTACGTCATTTACGTAAGATTCTCGAGAGTCATGGTTTCTCAGAAGACCTGTTATTGAATGATTAAATAACATCATAATAATAAACAAGACTCCACGTTGAAATTAAGGGCAGGAATTTATTCCTGCCTTTTTTTATGCACGGGGGATAATAATGCCGGCACAGACACGGCGATCTTCAGATACCAGTATATTGTAGGTGCGGCAGGCGGCGGCTGAATCCATAAACTCTATGCCTATCCCCTGGTTGATGATATTGGCGTAAATAGACGGGTGTGGAAATACCAGTGCCTGTCCGGTACCCATGAGTATCACTTCTGGCGAACCTGCCAGCAGGGGCTCAAGGTCGTTACTGGTCAGTTCTGAAATATCATTAAGTAACCAGTTAGCCTCAAGCTGGTGATTGCTCACGATCAGGCTGTGGTGATAGGCCTGGCCATTGATCGTGATTCCATGTTCATCATAGCCATCAATCACGTTCACGCCCTGTGCATAGTCTTCACTGAGTTTCATGGATTTCCCCTGGAGTATTTGGCCAATTATAAACCGGTGTGGAAATTTTTCTGAATAAGATTGACACTTTTCCCAATCACCAGTAGTTTTCCTGATTTGATTGTTAACGGACAGCCCCATTGCAAGACGAATTTCAGCGAATCAAACGCCTGCCGCCCTATGTGTTTAATATTGTTAACCAGTTAAAGGCCGAGGCGCGTGCCCGTGGCGAAGATATTATTGATTTTGGCATGGGCAATCCCGACCAGCCGACACCCCAACATATTGTAGACAAGATGGTGGAGGCCACACAGCGGGGAGATACCCATCGTTATTCCATGTCGCGGGGTATCCCCCGGCTGCGTAAGGCCATTTCTAACTGGTACAAGCGCGAGTATGACGTCGATATCGATGCGGAAACCGAGGCCATAGTGACGATTGGCTCGAAAGAGGGCCTGGCTCACCTGGCCATGGCCACGGTGGGCCCCGGTGATGCGGTACTGGTGCCTAATCCGGCCTATCCTATACACCCCTATGGCTTTGTTATTGCCGGTGCCGATATTCGCCATGTGCCGATGACGGCCGATGTGGATTTCTTTAGCGAGCTGGAAAAGGCGATAAAGAACTCCTGGCCGAAACCCAAGATGCTGGTACTGAATTTTCCCGGTAATCCCACCGCACAATGTGTCGAACTGGATTTTTTTGAGAAGGTCGTGGCCATAGCCCGTGAACACCAGATCTGGGTGATCCACGACATCGCCTACGCGGAAATTGTCTTCGATGGTTATAAGTCCCCCTCGATTTTACAGGTCGAGGGTGCAAAAGATGTGGCAGTAGAGTTTTATTCTTTGTCGAAGACCTATAATATGCCCGGCTGGCGTGTTGGATTCATGTGCGGCAACCCGACACTGGTGGCGGCCCTGGCACGGATCAAGTCCTACCTGGACTATGGCATGTTTACCCCTATCCAGGTGGCTGCAATTACTGCACTGGAAGGGCCCCAGGATTGTGTAGACGAGATTCGCGAACTCTATCGTAAACGCCGCGATGTACTGTGCAAGGGCCTGAACGATGCCGGCTGGCCAGTTGTGCCACCGAAGGCAACCATGTTTGTCTGGGCCAAAATTCCAGAACAGTACAGGGAACTGGGTTCTCTGGAGTTCTCGAAAAAATTGTTACAGGAAGCGAATGTGGCGGTATCGCCGGGCATAGGCTTTGGTGATTACGGTGACGATCATGTGCGTTTTAGCCTGATTGAAAATGAACACAGGACACGACAGGCAATACGTTCCATAAAACAGATGCTTAAATAGTAACTATTCAGCTCACTCCAGGGGGCGATCTGAACAGCTACAAAAATTTACTAATGCTATGCAAAAATTTAATCAGCGGAGAAGAAAATAGATGAAACCGGTCAGGATTGGTTTAATGGGTCTGGGTACAGTGGGTGGCGGAACAGCGACGGTATTGCTCAGGAACTGTGAAGAAATTAGCCGTCGTGTCGGTCGTCGCCTGGAAGTGGTGCGTGCTGCTGCCCGTGATATTGACCAGCAGACTATTCTTGATCCCGCCAAAGTAAAGCTCTCGGATAACGCCGACGATGTGGTAAATGATCCCGATGTCGATATCGTCGTCGAGTTAATCGGTGGTTACTCGCCCGCCCGCGAACTGGTACTAAAGGCGATCGAAAATGGTAAGCACGTAGTTACTGCCAACAAGGCATTGATTGCTATCCACGGTACAGAAATTTTTAAGGCGGCCCAGGCAAAAGGTGTGATCGTTGCCTATGAAGCAGCAGTTGCCGGTGGTATCCCTATTATCAAGGCTATTCGTGAAGGCCTTGCGGCTAATCGTATTGAATGGCTCGCGGGTATCATTAATGGCACGGGTAACTTTATCCTTACCGAAATGCGTGACAAGGGTCGTGACTTCAATGACGTATTAAAAGAGGCGCAGGAACTGGGCTATGCCGAAGTTGACCCCACCTTTGATGTTGAAGGTATCGATGCAGCACATAAGTTGACCATACTGGCATCGCTGGCCTTTGGTATCGAGCTGCAGTTTGATAAAACCTTCACCGAGGGCATCAGCAAAATAACACCGGAGGATGTGGTCTATGCGGAAGAGCTGGGCTACCGCATCAAGCACCTGGGTATTGCGCGTAAGACCGACAAGGGTATAGAAATGCGGGTACATCCCACGCTGATCCCCGAGCGTCGTTTAATTGCCAATGTTGATGGCGTGATGAATGCGGTACTGGTGAAGGCCGATGCGGTTGGCGCAACACTCTATTATGGTGCCGGTGCCGGTGCCGAGCCCACCGCATCAGCCGTTGTCGCTGACCTGGTGGACGTGGCCCGTGCCATGGATGCGGATCAGGATCACCGTGTCGCGATGATGGGTTTCCAGCCTGAGGCGATCCAGGATATTCCTGTGCTCAACCAGGATGATTTCGAGACAGCCTACTATTTACGCCTGCTGGCAGAGGATCGCCCTGGTGTACTGGCTGATGTGACGCGAATTTTTGCGGAACACAATATCAGTATCGAGGCGGTGATCCAGAAGGAGCCCGAACAGGGTGAAACCCGTGTACCGTTGATTCTCCTCACATCCCGCGTGATTGAGAAGAACATGAACGACGCACTGGGCAAGATTGAAAGCCTGGATGCGATTGAAGGCTCGGTGACCAAAATTCGTATGGAGCACCTGAGTTAATAGTTACCGGGCCAGCAATGGCCCGGTTTTTTATCCAGTTGACCATTTTCCCGGTGATACTGTCTGTTGCAGTCCCTCGCTTAAGATCTCAAGATAATCGTCCCGGCTGATCATTTCAGCGCCCAGGCTTTCCAGGTGGCTAGTATAGACCTGCGAATCAATCAGTTTGAATCCCCGTTGTTGCAGGTAATCACAGAGGTGAACCAGGGCGATTTTCGAAGCATCGGTTTTCAGGCTGAACATGGACTCGCCACAGAAAACCTGCCCAACAGCCACACCATACAGGCCGCCAACCAGCTCACCCTCATACCAGCTTTCAACGCTGTGGGCATAACCCAGTTGATGTAACTGGATATAGGCCTGCTTCATCTCGTCACTAATCCAGGTGCCCTGTTGATCGGGGCGCGTCATCGAGCAGGCGTTAATGACCGCTGCGAACTGGCTATCCATACGGCATTCAAAGCTATTTTTATTGAGGGTTTTTCTCAGGCTTCGTGAAATCTTCAGTTTTTCAGGGAATAGTACAAAACGGGGGTCCGGTGACCACCAGAGTATTGGTTCCTCCGGATTAAACCAGGGGAAAATGCCATGGCTATAGGCGTTCAATAATCGCTCCGCCGACAGGTCGCCACCGGCGGCGAGTAAGCCATTGGGGTCAGTGAGCGCATAGTCCAGCGAAGGGAAGGGCGAAGACGGGTCTTCGGTGAGCCATTTTAAACGTATCATAAGGCGAAGTGTACGAGAGCTGCTACACTCATTCAATAATATAAATAATGTAAGAGAAATCAATTGTATGTCGGGTAAATCACTGTCTGAATTATATGTATTACTGGTCGAGCCTTCATCATCACAGACAAAGTTTATTCTCAAGGAG
>JAOUMO010000132.1 GCA_029881425.1 Gammaproteobacteria bacterium | reverse complement strand
AATCCACGCTCGGTGCCAAATATTTTATACGAGCGCTCGGCAATTCCGATAGCCACAAGCACGATCGACACATGCGCAATAGCATTCAATACCCGCCGATCAATCGTCACCAAACCCAAAATAGCGACAATAGTAAACAGCCACACCCATAACCGCAGCTGGATACACATAACACAGGGCATCTCATCAAATACATATTGATAAACCAGCGCAACCCCCAGCAACCCTAGGCCAATAGCAATATACATTAGCCAGTACCATCGACTGTACGCCAGCTTATTTAATTTCTGAGTGATGTTTAATCGCATCTTCTTTTCACCATGAATACTTTCAACTTAATCTGATTCGATGCCAGCTCTTAATTAAAAAAGCGAAATACCAGGCTTGCTTTAATCAGCTTCACTGACAGCCACAAAAACAACAACGGCAGCAGGATGGTCTGTATTACAAACACCACAATAAGGTCTATTATATATTTTGTAATTTTATCCGCTTCTACCTTTAACTGCTCAACACGCCTGTCAATATCCATCGACTCGATGGCCGCATTTATATGCCTTTTCATTAACTCATACCAGGACACATCTTTACCGTCATCTGTTCTTAACTGATCGTTTTCTTCACCAAGCTCAACCAGTAATTTATTGGCCTGCTCCAACTGTGACGTTGATTCAACATAGCTGGACTCGAGATAGCCCACATACAGGCCTTCACTGCTAATCGCCATCAACGGGATAAAAAATCGCAACACGATAACAAAGGCAATTGCCCGGTATACAATATTCTTCAGCCGAACTGGCGCCTTCTCGTCATTCCACACAAAGACAGCCATCAGCACCAACAACGCCGCTACCATTATTGAAAAATAGAATGATGAAAATATAACAAGTAAGATCGACTGGATACCCAGTGATGTGGAACACACCAGCATCACCCAGGAAAAGCGCTCAATTAGATCATTGGCGGGGTCAAGTATTTGCCCCGGCGTCAAAACCAGCCCAATACCAGCAGGCTCTACAGCAACTTCGGTCCCCTGCACGACAGAGATCACGCCATTTAGGCTCTTTGCAATCGCGAAGGCCGAAATTGAACGCTGCAGCCCCTGTTGGGTATATTGCTCAGCATACTTATCAAACAACTGATTAACCGAGAGGACGGCCAACAGCAGGAAACACAGGCTGATAAGTATTTTCTGGTATTGGCTTTTAGTTAAATGCACTGTCTATACCCCTGGAAATCACAGGCCCATCATCATTATGCAATCTGCTGTTATATTAAAGATTATTGATAATACCACAATATATTTATACCTCTTCGCAATCACGCTTTCAGCTATTCAATAATGTCTAAAAATGGCGCACAATAGTTTTAAGGAGTGCGAAATGACTGCCTTTAACCATGAAGTTGCCGATAAGCTGCGCAAAATTTCATCCTTGCTCGAGGCCCAGCATGCGAATCCCTTTCGCTCACGCGCTTATCGCAACGCCGCCATCACCATTGAACAACTACAGCAGGATGTCAGGCAACTGGTACAGGCGCAGGGCATAACAGGCCTGGTCGAACTACCTGCTATAGGTAATGGCATTGCACGCTCAATTTATGAATATGTCGCCATTGGTCGCATGTCCCGTCTTGAAAACCTGCAGGGCACATCTGACCCGATCAGCCTGTTTCAATCTATACCCACGGTAGGCAGGGAGCTGGCACAACGCATCCATGATAGCCTGCATGTTGACACCCTCGAGTCACTGGAAAATGCCGTTCATCAAGGCCAGCTCGACCAGGTCGAAGGCCTCGGGACAAAACGAAAGCAGGCGATCGAAGCCTGGCTCGCGAAACACCTGGGCGAGCGTAGCGGGCGATCAAAATCAGGTCCACATGCAGCTCATGGTCCCAGTATCGACCTGCTGTTAAAAGTTGACGATGAATACCGCAACAAAGTCGACGCCGGTAAACTGCCGCTTATCGCACCTAAACGCTTTAACCCGGATAACAGGCCCTGGCTCCCTATCCTGCATACCCACCATGGTGACTGGCATTTTACCGCGCTCTATTCAAACAGTGAACGCGCCCATAAACTCAATACGGTATTCGACTGGGTTATTATTTATTTTTACGATGATCATCACCAGGAAGGGCAGCACACACTGGTCACTGAAACCCATGGAGCACTCACGGGTAAACGTGTCGTGAGGGGACGAGAGCGTGAATGTAGAGACTATTATCAATCGGCTTAGTTTAGCTGCAACAGTTACAAAATTATAAGCTCCTTATCGAAACATTTTTACGACCTGACGCCGTGCGTTATTTACTGATCGCAGCGCCCTCACTTTTAGTATGCCATTAAAAACCCCGCAAACAGAATTTGCCCAATGACTTACCACGTCAATATTACACTGCTACCAGATTGGAGATGAAGGGTCTTTAGCACCCTGCTCAATACTCAACAATCTGCATGGTTCTAGTTCACCCTTTTAGTGAAAGGAAAATAGATGGAAAACCCTGGCGTGTTTGGCGCCTGGACTTCAAAGATAGTACCTGACTCACCACTATTAACACTTGCGTTGTGAAATTAGCATTCTCATATAATATGGTTTATATTCGGCACCGCTGAAACTGCAGTTATATTTTAGAGGGACTTAAAATGAATGACACAACCGGCCCAGGCTGCCTATGCTAAAGACCTGGTCCACCATCGTCCTGTCGCTGGCGGCGTTATGATAGTTGCCGACAGGGGCCTGGAACAGGAAGCCGATGCCATGGCAAGTAAACTGACATATTGATTATCAGCCCGGCGAAAACATAGCTAGCCACAAACACAATTACGGCCCTTGCCCTTGGCCCGATAAAGCGCCTTATCCGAAAGCTTTAATACATCCCAGGGCGAGGTCACATCGCCATTCGAATCAGCAACCCCGATTGATACCGTAACGGTTACTGACTGATTCTTATTCTTCTTTTCTTTTCTTTCATCTTTTCGTCTACTCGCACGGTTTATAACAAAGGGTGAATTCGCAATCACCTCACGCAGGGCCTCCAGGTGCGGAATAGCATCTCTTGTACTTTTACCGGCAAACACAACTGAAAACTCTTCACCACCATAACGGTACGAGGCGCCACCTCCTGTCACTTTATTCATTTTAGCCGCAATCATTCTCAGCACCGCATCGCCGGTATCATGGCCATAGCTATCATTAAACTTCTTAAAATGATCCACATCCAGCATGGCAACTGTATACAAACCACTCATCTTCTGGAATTTTTCGCGTAACGCACGCCGGCCCGGTAATTCTGTTAACTCATCCAGGTAGGCCATACGCCAGGACTCCTGCATCACTGCATACAAACACATCAACAGTCCTGCACTACCATAAACATTTAAACTGGCGCTTGAATCACCCGCGTGCATCTGTGATATCAGCATCACCAGCACACCAAAACCTGCAAAAACCTGTGGTGAAGGCTGCAGGAAACAAATCACCAGCATGGCGATACTTACGAGCATCGAAACAATTAACACGCTCTGTGACTGTGTCGTCCAGTCAAAATACCGCGCAGGCACCCAATCCGTCATAAGCGCATAACTCGCCCATGATGGTGATGATACGACAACATAGATGACCAGGAAAATACTTGATAACAGGATAACGTAGGCGGGAATAGCCCTTATACTGACGATGCCTCGCTCCGGCAACAGGGTTATAACCAGCACTAACAATGGTAACAGCACAGACACCAGCGCATAACTTGAACTTGTTGATGCTAGCCCCAGGCCGACAACAATATTGGCAATCACTACGAGTAGCGCATAAAAAAATACCGGGCTTCGATTAAAGTGAATACTCAGGCCTATAACCATAATAGCCAGCATGACGGGCAAAAATACAATACCGTTTATTATCGCTGCCGGTAACTGACCGTATTTTTGATAGCCATAGAATGACAGCACCATCAAAAGCAATATGGGCACAAAACTTTTTATAATTCTCATACTAATGATTATCTGTTTTCCGGTAGCCTTAGTTTAAGCTGCTAATAAGCATACACAGGATCATAGTACATTTTTCACCTGCTAAACCCACATAGTAAATTATCGACTTCTTAAAATACTCTATCATCTATATTTTATACGCCCCATCTTTTTGTCTCACCATAAAAAAACCTGGCGACATCCATAATCACCAGGTTTTTATTTCAGCATAGTTTGCTAAAGCACTATGTACTCATAATCATCCTACCTAAGTTCATTTTCATGGCAGGTACCACAACCCACCTCTGTACCCTTAATTAATGTGATCTGGTGATTACTACAGGCACTTCCGCCATCACACGCCAGTGTACGGGTAGCACCCATCCTTGACAGTACAGTACCTTCACCATTCACACCATGACATGATCGACAGCTATCTTTGTTATCATTGACGATATCTTCATGGTTCCTGTTCCAGTTGGCATCGTTTACCGGGTGCATGCCATGAGGGCCATCGAGCGTTAATCCCAGGCTGGCCTCGGCATGACACACAGAACACTCTGAAATACTTCCAGTATGACCCTGCAATTGCATTGCAGGCACATTGTCATTCGCAAAGGGATTCTGGTTAGGCCAGATGGCATGTGTACTGCCATGGCAACCTTCACACATCACACCGCCATGACCATTACTTAAACGGTACAGGCTCGCATTTTCTGCAAAGCGGGAAGCGGGTGCACTGATCATTGGCAGGTCAGGTTTTGCTGCATCGGATACTTTATAGGCCTGTAACAGGCGAATGCCGTCATCGGCCACGACATGATCGGCGGTATGGATGCTGGCAGCCGTTAGTGCATCACCCACATGGCATGACTGACAGGCTGGCTCGCTGGCCCATGGCACGCGCTTAGTTAGATCAGCACCCGCAGGAAATGGCGTTGTCGCGAAATTGCCGCTGAAATCGTTACCCACCTGCTGCATGTCACCGTGGCAATCCTGGCAGACGACACCACCCGAGAACATCGCTCCACGTAAACATTGCGTACGCTTTCCTGGATGGCACTGGTAGCAGGTCTGCTCCAGCACCTGGGTGGTGAGCTGGGTATCACGCTTGATGCCATTCACATCCACAGGTGCCGGCATGGTGGGAAACAGGGAACTGAATTCACCATGATGGCCATGCATGGCACGCGACATACTGATATGCCGGGTTTGCTGCCGGCCCCTTGCTCCCTGCTCCGGCTCGTCCACTGGCCCCACCTGGGCCAGATCCAGTGCCGGTGAATAGTGACACTGGGAGCACTGTACTGGCGTCTGGTTGGCAAGACAGTTTATGTCCTGTGGATTGCTTGCCGCATCACAGGGGGTTGCGATACTCGAACCACCCGCCCAGCTGATATAGGCCGCACCGTGTTTGGCATCATGCAGGCGGAGGATATTCTGTTTCGCCGCATTGAGTAGCTGCTGCTCCACGGTATTACCTGGTGCCGTATCTATAACAGCCAGCTCAAAACGGCTGTGACTAAACTCGGTAGTATCGCCACGTGATGCCAGCGGCACAGCCGATCCATTACACTCACTGGATACAGTGGCGACAGGTAAACCGGGATCTGCACAATCTATCGGGTTCACATGGCAACCCTGGCAGTCCGCCTCCGATGCCACGGGCAGCACCACATCCAGCGACGCCATAACATGGTCAGGGTTTTGTGCATCGCCCCCTTTACGAATCGCCTGTACCTTCATCATGGGGTAGGCATTCGTACGGCCTGCATCATCGACCGGCAAAATTGGAATACCGTCCGCCGCAAACCAGTTGGTATCTGTCAGGCGACTACCAAACGGGAAGTTAACAAAGAATGGCAGGTCCTTATCGAATCGGTCAAAGTGCTGCGGTATATTTGCCAGTCCCGGCATGGCCTGCTGGCCAGTTGCCAGCTGCGCTGTACCCTGGTCAGGATAGAGTAGACCGATATCCGGTACCGGCAGGCCCAGGTCATTGGCCAGTGGCGCATCAAACAGGGTGAGCACACTGGGGCAGCTAAAACTATCGAGGCAGGCATTGCCCGGATCAACGGCAAGGATGCTGGGATAGAGTGACTGATAGGCCTCTACACCCAGTGTCGGTGCGCCACCATTAGCACCCTGGCGCTGCCAGAAATTTGATTTGAAAATACCTGAAAAATTCATACTGCTGCTATTCATCGAGCCACTACCTGCCGGGTCACTCGGATTCGAGGCGGCAGAGTAGACCACGTCCGCATCAATATCGGTCAGGATAACCGGCTTGCTATTGGCTGTGCCCTTCCTGATCACCTGCGCATGCAGCACATTAAAGGGAGGCAAAATACTAAACACCTGGTAATCGAGATCAGCACAGTGCATACCCAGATCATTGACAGCCAGTATGCTATAGCCTGCTGCAACGGTAGGGCCACCACTACTGCAATCAGCCGGTGCATTTCTA
>JAOUMO010000131.1 GCA_029881425.1 Gammaproteobacteria bacterium | reverse complement strand
GTACGAATTCGGTCATTTAGTAATTGCGCTATGGTTTTTAAGACCTTATCACCCGCTTTATGTCCATACACATCATTTACTTTTTTGAAATAATCCACATCCCATACGGCAACACTCAAGGGTTCACCAAACCGTTTCCATCGCGCAATTTCTTCCGCTACTTTCTTTTCATAATAGAGGCGATTGGGTATACCCGTAAGCGCATCAAACATCGCCTGCTTATTCTTTTCTACAATAACTTCTCGCAGACTATCCGTTTCTTTTTCAAGCGACAGTACCCGGGACTGCATCTTATAAATATTTTCCTGGGCACTGAAATAGCGTTTTTCTTCTGCTTTTCTATAGTCCTTGATGTGGCTGGAAATCGTATTTAATCGACTCTCGACTTTTACTTTTAAATCATCTATAGCCACGGTGCCGGTCATGTCATCTTTTATATTCTGTACCTGCGTCTCCATTGTAGAATCGAAATCTACACCTTCTTTCCTGGCCGTTTCAACCGATGTCGTTTCCACCTGTAAAAAATCATCTATCTCTTTCAGGCGAGAGGTTATTGTTTCAAGGAACTGTTCATATTCATATTTCTCCTGCTGGATCCTGCTACGTATGGAATTTATTAAAACAGCAACATCCTTAAGCAGCTTACGCCAATCTTCTGGATTTGCATCCTTTTCAAGGTGCGCCTTCATCTCATCAACAGCGACATTCAATTCTGCTGGCACCACCAGCTGTTCCAGCAGGCGGATCAATAATTCCTGTATGCCCGGCAATATATGGCCATCAATTTCTGATGCTTCGCCCTCACCAGCACCGCCTATCAATGCCGACAGTTCTGCAGACAATTTATATAATTCTGATTTTTCTACCGCATTTCTCACTGTTAACCGCAGTTCTGAAATTGCACCCTCAGGCATGTCGGGATTATCCAGCCGGTTCAGGATTGAAACAATAAAGTCCTTATAGTCTTCAATATCTTCATTACTGCCCTGTACCTGGCCGCTCCTGGCTTTTGCTACGATACTACCTGACCAGCCTGCACAATTGACTTCTAATTGACTAACAATACGTTCAACATCATCATGGCTCTCTATCCGTTTTATTTCATCCAGCAAGTCACTACTATTGGCTTTTTCGGGCCAGGGAACAATACGTACTACGCGGTCTAGAATATTCGATATTAATTGAACATCGGCTGTTGCTGCCTGCTTATCATCGCCACCTAGCAGTCGTCCAAGAAGGCCTGGTGATTTTTCCTGTTCGTGCATTGCCTGTGAAAAAAGACTGACAATATCTGGCATATGCGTATCAATAGAGGCATCGTTTAGCTTGCTAAATTGTTTGAGGAGTTTATTCTTGAGTTTGTTACAGTGTGAGGGGAATTCAAGTTGCTCGATGAGCTGCTGTAACCTGGCCACGATCTGCCGGTCTGGAGCTGCCTGATTGGCCTCGAGCTCGGTTAATAGACGGGAAAGATCATCCAGCAATATATCCAGTTTATGTCTATTGACCTTATCCTTGATCGACTCGCGGACATCCCTTATATAATGATCAAGCTTTGCATTCTGGCCTTCTGCAGCAACAGTTAAACGACCTATCGCCTTTTTAAGAACAGCCTCTAAATGACCCCATTCTTTTTCTTTTTCATCCAGTCGATCTAGCTGATCATAGTACTTCTGCTTCCAGCGCTCAGTATTTTGACCATCAGTTGGCATAGTGACCTCTTGTCAGTGATTCAGGCAGGAACCTGGTTTGATACCAAACCAGGTCTAGCCATACTATATAGTCTATTTTGAATTATTTGGTTTCCTGCTTAACCAGGTGATTCACTATATCAATCATGCCCTTATAACTACCCGCCTGGCTAGCAGAGGTCGTGTATTTGCCATTAACCGCCATTGCGGGCACGCCATTTAAGCCATAGGCCTTAACCATTTGCATCGCCTGTCGTGCGCGCATTTCAACCGCAAATGAACCCACCGCGTCTTCAAACGCCTTTTTGTCTACACCCTGCTTTACCAGGAAGTCAGTGAGGGCCGACTGCGTATAGAGTTTTATCTTGTCCACGTGCATGGCTTTGAAGAGTGCGTGATGATATTGCTCGCCCTTGCCCATCAACTCCAGTGCATAGTAGGTCTTTGTGTGGGGCAACCAGCTCGGATTAAGCGGCAGGGGAATACGCACAAATCGAACATTGTCGGGTTTCCTGGCTAACCAGTCACCCAGGGTGGGCTCAAACTGAAAGCAATGGGGGCAGCCATACCAGAAGAACTCGGTGACCTCTACTTTATCTGCACTCTGTGTAGCCTGGGGTTTATCAAGCTTTGTATATTCAATCCCTTCATCATAATTTTTAGCCATCAGGCTTAGGGGGGCAAGCATTACAACCATGAAAAATCGTTTCAGCCAAACAGAACGCATTATCTTGTCTCCAGTGATTTATTATCAGTCCTTGGACCGGTTTTTTTTAGACTTGTTCAGTCGATTATGGCACAGCTGCCTGCCTGGGTTAACTGTGTTTTTTATTGCCCATAAAAAAAGGGTGACCCAAGCCACCCTTTCCTGTTATGAGACTGGCTCACCAATTACTTCATGGAGCCAATATAGTTGGCAACGGCTTCTATTTCAGCCTTGGACATGCGCGCAGCCACATTAGCCATCATCTTGTTTGGATCATTTGCACGAACACCATCACGGAAGGCATTCAGCTGGCTAATGGTATAAGCCACATGCTGGCCGGCCAGTGAGGGGTACTTAGCCGTAGGGTTGCCTGCACCCGCTGGTCCGTGGCAGCCCATACAGGCGGGAACACCCGTGCTCGTGTTGCCACCACGGTAAATGTCCTTACCCAGGGCTACTTTTGCTTCATCAACAACGGCCACAGTCGCAGTCTTAGTTGCGTAATAGGCCGCTATATCGGCCATATCCTGATCCTGCAGGGCCGCAGACATACCGAACATGGTGTCATTCTTACGCGCCATCGATTTAAATTCAGTCAGCTGCTTAACCGTGTACTGCTCATGCTGACCAGCCAGTTTAGGAAACTGATCGACAACACTGTTTCCGTCAGGCATATGGCATGCGGCACACATAGCTGCCTTGGCTTCACCTGCAGCGGCATCACCCGCAGCCACTGCCGCTGTATTGACGCCCATAACCAGGCTAGCTACTGCAATCAGATAGTTGAATTTCATTATCTCTATTCTCCAAACGCTGGAATCCGCTATTTATGGACCCCTGGCCTCAAATCACCGAACTCGTACTGTATATGTATTAGCCATAAACAGGCTCAAAAAGTGGCGCAAGTCTACACCAGATAGGGATTTTCAGCAATTTAGCCGGCACTAAAAATAGCTGAATTTGTTGATTCGGGTTAATATTCGGCCTGATTACCGCATTTTAAAAGCCATCATGAAGAATTACTACCAGCGTGCCCAGTTTTTAACCAGCGCCAGCAAGGCCAGCCAGTTCCCTGACGATAACCGGAGAGAGGTCGCCTTTGCCGGGCGCTCCAATGCGGGGAAGTCCAGTGCTATCAATACCCTGTGTATGAACAAGACGCTGGCCCGCACCAGTAAAACACCCGGTCGCACCCAGTTAATCAATTTTTTCCCCCTCGATGAAGAACGCAGCCTGGTGGATTTACCGGGCTATGGCTATGCGAAGGTACCCGAGGCAATACGCCGTGAATGGCAAAGGCTGATGGAGGATTACCTCAGCAAGCGCGACAATCTGGCTGGGCTGGTAATCATTATGGATATCCGCCACCCGATGAAGGACTATGACCTGAAGATGCTGGAATGGTGCCAGCACTTCGGTACACCGGTACATATCCTGCTGACCAAGGCCGATAAACTCAAGAAGGGCCCCGCATCACAATCGCTACTACAGGTCAGGAAATACCTTAAAGACGAGGCGATTGAGGCCAGTGTACAAATCTTTTCTGCGCTGAATAAAACTGGGCTGGCGGAATTACAGTCTGTGCTTAATGGCTGGTATCAACTGGAAGATGAGTAGACTGACCCTGGTCATAAATCATTCATCATCCTGTCACCAATAATCCATATTAAAAACTTAATCTTTCCAAACCATCAACTGGAGGATTAATTATGAAATTTTATATTAAAGAAACTAATGATCACACGGCAACACTGATGACCGAAGCAGGGCACGTACTGGCCTACTTTCCATCGATTATCGATGCACTGGCAGCCTGTGATGAATGGTACCTGGTCAATTCAACGTCACCTGCTCACGAGGTAAAAGTACATTGCAGGAATACGGTCAATAATTACTATGATGAGCTCGAGGTGGCCTGATTTATTTTCTGGCATGGGCCTGACTATACTTTTGCGTCATAACTATAATTCATTTTCATGTAGTTAAATACTACAGCCATTTCTTCTTCCTGAAATAAGCAATCAATACCATAGCAATTGTAAAAAACACACCCCTCATGGCAGGCTATGCCCACTTCCATTTTAGCTCTGGCATATAGTCATCGAAGCCAGATTAAATATTATGTCATATTTTTTTCTTCGGCCGTTCCCATCCCTTGATCGATTTCTGAGGGCTGCGGCTAATCACCAGTACATTGTCTTCCGTATTTTTAGTTATAGTGGCGCCTGCACCAATGGTTACATTCTCACCCACAGTCACAGGCGCGACTAATTGGGTATCCGAGCCCACAAAAACATTATCCTTTATAACTGTCTTGTGTTTATTGGCTCCGTCGTAATTGCAGGTAATAGTACCTGCGCCAATATTTACGTTTTTACCCATTTCCGTGTCGCCGATATAACTCAGGTGATTGACCTTGCTGCCCTCACCGATCACTGATTTTTTAATCTCGACAAAATTTCCGACCTTGCTGTTACTATGTAAATGCGCATCAGGTCTCAGGCGCGCAAAAGGTCCAACCTCGGCATTATTGTCTACAACGGCACTCTCTATGATGCAATTGGCATAAACCTTCACATTTTCACCAATCACTGAATTAATAATAATGCTATTGGCGCCAATATGGCTACCACTACCAATTTTAACCGCGCCTTCTAAAATGACATTCACGTCGATAAATACGTCGCTGCTAATATCGGCTTCACCGCGGACATCGATGCGCGCCGGGTCAGCCAGGGTGACACCATCGGTCATTAATTGCTCTGCGATATTTGCCTGATGGATGCGTTCCAGCATCGCCAGTTGCAGGCGATTATTGACGCCTTCTACCTCCCAGGCAGCCGAGGGGTGTGAGCTTATTATTTCAATACCGTCATTGGCGGCCAGTGCAAAAATATCGGTCAGGTAATATTCACCCTGGGCATTATTATTATTGATCTGGTCCAGATAATTTTTCAGTAACCGGCCATTGGCTGCCAGTATGCCGGTGTTCACCTCGTTAATCTGTTTTTGTGCGTCACTCGCATCTTTTTGCTCAACGATACCAATTACCTGGTCATGCTGGTTACGCATGATGCGACCATAACCGGTCGGGTTTTCAAGCTTCACGGTCATTAGTGCTATTTTATTTTCAAAATCATCGAGCAACTGCTGCAGGCTATGCTGCTGCGTTAAAGGCACATCACCGTAGAGGACCAGTACATCATTATCCAGATTGACCGCTTCCAGCGCATGTTGCACCGCATGGCCCGTACCCAGTTGCTGCTTTTGCTCAACCCAGCTTGCGTCCATGTGACTACACTGCTTGAGGACCTCATCACCACCATGGCCATAGACAATCACCACTTCTGCCGCACCCAGTTTCCGGGCCGCATCATAGACATGCTCGAGCAGGGCCTTACCAGCCAGTTTATGTAATACCTTGGGCAGGCTGGATTTCATACGCGTGCCTTTTCCGGCAGCGAGGATGACGACACTTAGGGGCATGTTTGTACCTTTACTGGATTCCCACCTTCAATGGCAGGGTATTTATGAATTATGGAGAAATTCTATAGGCACCGATCTAAAGGTCAAGCAATAACCGTGCTTGATCACCTGGCCCTGGCTTATTGACTGAAATTTGTGCAAAAAAAAGCCGGCATCGCGCCGGCTTTTTTTAATACTGCATACATGGCCTAGTTACGACCGCGCACCTTCTTAATCGCTTCCAGCATAGCCGCGGCTTCTGCCAGCTCTGCCTTGGCTTTGGCGTAATCCATCTCAGACTTCTGATCGGCCATCGCCTCTTCAGCGGCCTGTTTTGCCTGCAGTGCAGCGGCCTCATCCAGGTCATCGGCGCGTATGGCAGTGTCTGCCAGTACAGTCACCACATGGGGCTGAATTTCTAAAATACCGCCGGAGATGAAAAACGATTCCTCATCACCTGCGTTGTCCTGCACACGTACTTCACCGGGCTTGAGACGGGTCAGTAGCTGGGTATGGCGTGGTGCTATACCCAGTTCACCCATCTCGCCGGGTGCAAATACCATCGTCGCCTGACCGGACCAGATCGCCTT
>JAOUMO010000130.1 GCA_029881425.1 Gammaproteobacteria bacterium | reverse complement strand
TATCGCCGATGTGCAGGCGCTATTACAAAAGACGCCAAAACAGCGCCAGACCCTGCTGTTTTCTGCCACCATGTCGCAACCGGTGAAGGAACTGGCGAAAAAGCTGTTAACCAACCACGAAGTGATTAGTGTCGCCAGGCAAAATGCCATCGCCGATACCGTAGAGCACGTGGTCTATCCGGTAGCGGAACACAGTAAGCCGGACCTGTTCGTGGCACTCCTCGATCAGCATAACTGGTTCAAGGTACTGGTGTTTACCAGTACCCGGGCACAGGCCGACGAGTTGATGCTCAGCCTCAAGCTGGCCGGTATAAAGGCGGCGATCTGCCACGGTGATAAGAGCCAGGGTGCACGTCGTCGCGCCATCGCCGATTTCAAATCCGATAAAATCCAGGTGCTGATTGCAACAGAAGTCGCCGCTCGCGGCCTGGATATCCAGGGCCTGGATCATGTGGTTAACTACAACCTGCCTTATCTGGCCGAAGACTATATTCATCGCATTGGTCGTACCGGTCGTGCCGGTAACAAAGGGCAGGCCATATCTTTCGTCAGTCGAGAAGAGGAGCGTGCCCTGAGTAACATCGAGCGTTTAATTGGTGAGCGCATACAACGTATCAAGGTACCGGGTTTCGAAGTAAAAAACAGGGATGCGCTACTGGATAAAATTGCACAAAAAAGACGTCCACCACGTGCCAACAAGGCAACAAAAACTAAAATCACCCAGGATAAGAATGGCATTACGCGTCGTAAGATAAAGAAAAAAAAATAAATCACCTCCCGGGTTGATGGGTGCCCAGCCCAGGCCTGGGGGGCGGTTTTTTATTCCCGTTGATGTTTCTTGCCTCTTTATAAAATAAATATCCATGGGCTGCTATTCAAAACATCCATTTCAGCCTGTATTTTTGTTATTCATGATTTAAAAATGTCATTACTTGACTATACTTTAATATGTTTTTCCGACTTTCCTAAATAAAAAAGGAAATATAAATGATAAAAATAACAGTCATGTCCCGCCTGTCGGGCACGCTATTCCTCAGCCTTTGCCTGTCAATCATAACCATTACGAGCTTGTGTTTTACCCATTCGGCCAGTGCCGTTCCTGCTTTTGCTCGACAGACGAGCATGGCCTGTTCGAGTTGCCACTTTCAAAGTTTCCCTGCATTGAATTCCTTTGGCCGTGTTTTTCGGGCCGGAGGCTATACCCTGCAAGGTAGTCAGCCCCTGATAGAAGGTGAGAATGAACTGTCTTTACCCAGTACCTTAAATGCCTCTGTCATTGCCAAGCTACGTTACCAGCTTAAAGCTGATGTTGACGGCGGTCGTGGTGAAATCCAGTGGCCTGATGAGGCCGCTATCCTGGTTGGCGGGCGAGCCACAGAGCATGTTGGCTTTTTGATGGAATTTGGCCAGGGGCCTACGGGTGTGGGTGTCGATACCGGAACAGGGGATTTAACGTGTACTAACCCTGCCGATGTAACGACCTGTACTGCAGATACAGGCACAGGCGAAGGCAGCACCCATGGTACCTTTCTCTCAACCAAGCTTCATTTTGGTATCAATGACAGTGTCGCTATCATTCCATTTTCCACAGATGGGCTCGGTGTAGGCTATGGCTTTGAATTGCTCAATACGGGTGCACAACGCTCGCAGCGTCCTATAGAAAATCGCGGGGGTTACAGCGCGGGCCAGCTATTGGGTACAGCATCAGGCGAGGCGACAGGGGTGGCCTTTGTTTATCAGACACCAGAGTGGTTTGTTAACTATTCCCACTGGACACCGGCATGGAATGAAATTGAGAACGTCAATATTTTTGGAGGTCTGGCCCATTATATCCGACTGGCTTATATGCCCAATATCGGCGGTTGGGATACTGGGTTTGGTCTCTCATCCATGAATGGATCTATAAAGACCGGTCCAACGGATCCGGCTACAGAAATCCATGTCGATGGCTGGACCCTCGATGCGCAGGTACAGGGTGAAATAAACGGCATGACACTCGGTGTATACGGTAGCTACGGTGTGGCAGCTAAAAGTAGTGCATTAGAAGAAAACAGATACAATGCCAGTACCACGGATGATGAGAAAGCCTATGGCCTGACAGCAAAACTGGGTGTTATCCCAACTAAAACCCAGGTTTATCTGGCGTATTCATCACATGATGAAAATGCGACAACGACGGCAGCTATAACTATAGGTGTGCAACAAATGTTGTATCAGAATGTAAAGCTTGAGTTATATAACGTTAGCTCCGATAGTGATGATGACGCCGACGATTACACCATGCTGATGTTATTTGCGGGCTTCTAATCAGTCCTGTCTATAAATAAATAACTGAACTGATATGAAACATATAGCTAGTATTAATCTGGCTTAATGCTTAAAAACCACAGGAGTACAAGGCTATGAAGCTGCCTTTATTTAACAAACTAATCCTGCTTGTCATGGCAGGAATATTTAAGAGTTCAATGGTATATGCTGATTTCTCAAAAAGCTTTGATGGCCACACTGTTTTCAATACCTACTGTTTTATCTGTCATGGTACTGAGGGCAAAGGTGATGGTCCTCTCGCAGGAAAGCTTCAAACCAAACCGGCCGATCTAACTAACAATAGAAGGCTTTCCAGGCGAACAGATAAGGAGTTAGCACACATTATTGAGGGAATAATTCCGCACGGGCAGATTGGTGATGAGATGCCACGTTGGGGGCTCGCTATACCGAAACCGAAAATCGAATCACTGGTGGCCTATATTCGTTACTTACACCAGGGTGCTCATGCTTTGCCGGGCAAGCCAGAGCAGGGAAAAGTGATCTATGACAGTTACTGTAAACAATGTCATGCAGCTGATGGCGAAGGCAATGGTATATTAACCAAGGTATTTGATATCAAACCGGCGAATCATACTGATGCTGAAATTATGGATAAAATCAGCAATAAACAACTGCATGCAATAATTGCTAATGGTGGAGCGGGCGCAAGCCTGATGCCAGGATGGAAAGCGATACTGACTGATGATGACATTGATGATGTCATCAGTTACATCCGCCTTCTCGCCGCCCATTAGAAATAGTTAAAAAAGGCCCGTTGAGAATATCCACGGGCCTTTTTTATTGTAAAACAAAGCTGGGTGCGGAAGCTAATATATAAGCATGAGGCATCTAATCCGGACAGTTCCTTCTGTTTTTCTAAGTCGATAATTTTTCTCCGCGAAACATGAGATAGAGTCGCCTCCAAATATCAGATATTATCTTCTTGATAAAAAATACGGTTAGCTATACATCTTTTTAGGTTGTTTTCAGCACCAGGTCGAGCAGGCTCTTACCTTGTAGCGAGGTATTAATTGGTGTTACTGGTGTTACAGGACACCCATAAAATGACTGTCGTGGCTCTGATATGTGTTCTTTGCTATTTCAGTTGATCCTGGTGTTTAACGTCATGTATTAAAAATATTGTATAGAGAACGCCTACGCGGGATGACGTTGATGTGTTTGTGGTAGTTTTAATTTATGGGTGTCTATGATTGTTTTGTACAAAGATGCCATTATTCATTCACTGTCTGTTTCAGAGTATTTCTTTTTCAAGTACTTTGACTGAACAGCGCAATGCACCACCGTACATGGCACTAATTGCTAGTCCCTCTATGTCTTGGGGCTCAAACCCTAATTTCTGCCAGGCATCGACTGCGGCCAGGTCCATAGCAGGCCAGCCATAGCGCGGCAAATAGACTTTGCGTCGACCGGCATGCTGCTCTAATAGGACATTGTTATAGGTTAGCATCGGATAGGTCGCACGCATCCCGGTATCTTCGTCTACCGTATTATGGCTCTCAGGCCCGCCATACAGAAATGGAATCCGTTCGACTCGATAGCCATGCTGTTTGAGTGAGGCAGCAATGCCATCGAGTACAGGCGCAACCTGCCGGCTCAGTGCAATCATCTCGTGTGTTTTACCACGCAGCTGTGGTGCTGCAATCTTCTGTCCTTCACTGCCAGGCAGGGTCCTGATCGATGGGTGACCAAAAAAATTTTTCTCACAGAATTGTTCAAAGGCAGCCACTGATTTCGCGTCGTTTTTCAATGCCTGTTCCGCAATCTCGGCACCGGCATTTGCATCGGCCAGTGCTACCCTGTGATTACCCAGGGGAGTAAGCATCATGTCGATATGTGCAACCGGCTGCGGGAAAGGCCCGATGACCATAACCGGACGGCCTAGCTCCTGCTGGAACTGAAGCGCTACATCTGTTTCGCTTTGCTGCAGCTCGCGTGCATTATAAATAACCGTGTTGGCACCAATAAATACAAACTCGTTATCAGAAACAATATTGCCACCTTCAAAATACAGGCTGGATTTTTTTAATGTATAGCCGGCCGCATCAGCAATTTTTTCGGCCATGAGCGCATCGCCGGCACGTTCGAAGGCTTTGGAAGCCAGTAAAGTAATCGGGTGTGCAGCAGATGGCTGATGAAGGACCAGGAAGGGATCCTGTGGCCAGATGGTAATGGCATTACTGAAAGGAAGCTCGATAAACTGGACACGATCTGGCCAGGGATTGTGCAGCACCGTAAATGCCTGAGGGTCATTGACGATGATATATACTTTCGTCGAAACGGGCAGGGCATTGACGATATTACTGATCAGTTCCGAATTACGCAGCGCAGAACGCCTGGCGCTGTTGGCGCTGATAACAACCTGCCCGATACGGCCTGCTGTATCAGGCAGCAAGGTCGGTGACGATGTATGGCTGCTTGACTGATCAGGTTCGGCAGCAGTGAGTTGCAGAGAAAGATATAGCAGTACTGTGCAAATGCTTGCCAACAGTTGCTTTATACTCATGCAATACATTCCGTCATGACGGCGTAGTAACAATCAGTACAATAAATCAGAGTCGTGCACCACAGGCAGACTGTCCGGCTGCAGATACAATGGCATCTTTCTCTGCCTCGGTAATCAGACCCGCATCAAGGAAATCACCTGACTGATGGGCCACACAACGCACATAAGCGCCATGATTCTTCCAGCCATTCACATTGTTACAAGGGCAACGATTCTCGATTGAGCAGCCCTCGGCATCCACAATTGAAGCGGCAGCCGTCGTTGGGCACTGGTCCAGTCCATCATTGACATTGTCATTGTCATCATCCATGTCACAGGCATCACCAATAGCATCGTTATCAAAGTCTGCCTGATCAGCATTTTCTTTCAGTACGCAATTGTCAGCTACATCGAGTACAGAGTCATTGTCGTCATCATCATCGCAGGCATTGCCCGCCCCATCGGTGTCGTAGTCCATCTGGTCCGGGTTTGGTGTGGCACGACAATTATCGCTGCTGTTAAATACCCCATCATCATCATCGTCCACATTCAGACCCACCGCATAACGACTGTTCTTGTCCATCACTGCCCAGACATAACTGCTACCATCTGCACGGGTGTCATAACCATAATGACCCAGGATGTTATCTGCTGCCTGGCGTGGCATAAAACGGATATCGGCACGGCCCCTGGCATCAATGGCCCTCACCGCCCTGACCCAGCGACCGCTAGTGTCACCCCTGACAAAACGCATCAGACGGGCATCTGCAATACTGGCCACCCGTGCGCGAGCCCGTGCACGAGCTTCGGTATAATCACCCTGGCGTATAAAGCGGGCACGGAGAAACTCACGGCCGAGCATTTCCCTGCCATCAAAATTCAACCGGTAGGTGGTTCGTATTGCGGCCCGAGCCCCCAATGGATCGGTTTCTGTAGCATGCAGGTAGAGCGTCCCGTCATAAAGCACAAACCCGCTCTGTAGACCTTCATCGGCCTGTAAACCGAGATCTGGTATATATAATGACTGGATATTCAGTGAGACCTGATCCGGATTGAAGATTTGAAAACCGGTATTGATATAGCCGATGTTGGCATAGTCGTATACAAATATTGGATCAGCCAGTGTCAGGTTTAGATTGAATAAATAGCTGTTAGGGTCAAAAAACGTGTATGAATTTGGTGACTCAAGCGTTTCCAGCGCATGCGACATGGTAGGCAGTGAAAGCAATAGCGCCAGCAATGCATGCATCAGTTTGGTTTTGATTATCGTACTCATGACTCCTCTCCCTTGGTAGAATATCAGGCATCTCTGCATGAGGCTGTGGATGACGGCATTGAACCAGGCGCTCCCGAACTTTAATCTACCCACTGGAGCAAGATTTGCCGTTTACAAATTTACTGCTGTCATATAGAGACGCGCTACTGCACCATAAAATGGTCTTACTGCTTACACTTATCTATACATATTCAGTGATACTGAGTTGTATCTGAAAAGCTGTTAATTCGTTAAAAAAATACCCAGAACAGAACACACAGCATCAAATTTTTAGCCTCTTTACTTTGTAACATTTTTTTATTTAAGGTTAATTGAGCAGGCTCAACTTGATGTCAGATAATGCCAGCAGGTGCCCTGAAGCGGGTGCAGATCATCAGTGCTGTGAAAGCAGGTATCTCTCAGCAGAGTGTTACTCAGAG
>JAOUMO010000129.1 GCA_029881425.1 Gammaproteobacteria bacterium | reverse complement strand
AGTTACACCAATGGACCAGGCGCCACGTGTTTTTGCATGCTGGATAGCTGCATCAATATCTGACGATGAAGCACTGCGGTCTATATCCAGTGTCTGACCAGCAAAGATCAGGTCCGCATCATTGATTTTGTCACGGTTGGCTTTATAGATCAGTGGCCACTGGTAAGGATTTGCATAGATGTCATCTTTACCAGAGATGGACCACAGGTTGTCACCCGAAACGACGGTGTAGCTGTCGGCACCACTACCCATAGCCGCACTACCACTAATAGCACCCTCAGCTTTCAGCCTGTCGGCCTCGGCACGGGCCTGTGCCATTGCATTTTCAGCCTGGCGTTTGGCTTTATTGGCGAGATCAGTGGCCTTGGTGTAATCACCAGCAGCCAGGGCTGCCTCAGCTTCTTTTATAATCTTACCCGTATCACGCCATTCAGCGCCCATTCCTTTAGCCTGGGCATTGGCGGCTTTAGCATCTGAAATCGCCTGTTCAGCTGTTGCCTGATCGGCAACGGCAGGCTCATCAGGTGTCGATGCACAACCAACGGCCAGTCCTAATAACAACATAATTAGAAAAGGCTTGACGATGTGATGGAATTTCATATTGTGTCTCCGAATGCAGTATTTGCTTAATCGTTATTATTCAGAAGAAAGTAGCAACCAGACACCCCTGTGTCAAGCACGAGCCTACAATCTTCACTATCAGGAACTAACTCTTGTGACCTATATCAGCTTTTATAGACGCGGCTAATACGTTATTCTTGCGCACCCTCCACGTAAAAACAGGTGTACTGGCTATGAACAGGATCAAGATATACCACAACCCAAAATGCTCTAAATCCAGACAGGCACTGGCAATACTCAATGACAGGGAGATCGAGGCCGAGGTCATCGAATATTTAAAGACCCCGCCCAATAAAAAAGAATTAATAAACATCCTGAAAATACTGGACCTCGAACCCCGCCAACTAATGCGAACCCATGAGACCGAATATAAGGCGCAGGGCCTGGATAATGAGGCATTAACAGTGGACCAGCTCATCGACGCGATGATCCAGCACCCCAAACTGATTGAACGACCCATCGTCATTAATAACAACAGGGCCGCCGTGGGGCGTCCACCAGAAAATATCCTGGAGATTATTTAATGGCTGAAATCCTCGTCCTTTATTATAGCCAGGGCGGTGCTACCGCAGACATGGCCCGGGCCATAGCCCACGGGGTTGAAGACATAACGGACATGCAGGCAAGGCTACGTACCGTGCCAGCAATCTCAACCGTGTGCGAAGCTGTTGAAGACGCTATACCGGATAGTGGTGCCATCTACGCCTCACTCGATGACCTGGCAGAGTGTGCCGGCCTGATCCTTGGTAGCCCCACACATTTTGGCAATATGGCAGCACCACTAAAATATTTTATCGATAGCAGCAGTAGCCTGTGGATGAGCGGTGCGCTCATTAACAAACCAGCGGCGGTTTTTACTGCAACAGCCAGTATGCATGGCGGCCAGGAATCTACTCTACTCAGCATGATGCTGCCCTTATTACATCATGGTATGCTTCTCGTTGGCCTGCCCTATAGTGAGCAGGCCCTGCTACAGACACGCACAGGCGGCAGTCCCTATGGCGCCAGCCGCCTGACCAGCGACCAGGAAAACCTGCCATTGAGTGATGATGAAAAAACACTATGCCGGGCACTGGGGCGCCGGGTTGCACAGACCGCAAAAACACTACTGGGCCCTCAATGAAACAAATCCTGATTTTTCGCTGGTTAACACTGGCCGGCTATTTTGGTCTCATGGCACTGATCTTCTACCGCCACCTGGTATCGGGGCAAACTGCGCCCGAACAGATATCCGTGTTATTATTAATCCAGCTCGGCCCATTAATGTTTCCCCTCAGGGGACTACTGCACGGTAAACTCTATACCCATGCCTGGTCCATGTACCTGGCACTATTTTATTTTGTTATTGGAATCTGGTATGCCGGAGCTGAACATACTCGTACTTTTGGCATAATGTTCAGTAGCCTCAGCCTGGTATTTTTTACTGGCACTGTTTTCTATACTCGTTTTAGGGCGAAACAGGAAAAACAAAACAATGACCAGACAACGGCCTAGGCCCTATCTGTAGTTATTCGGATAATATTAAGACAAACATTTAACAGGTCTATCATGTACACACTGGATGAACTCAAAAAACAGAATAAAGAAATTGCTGATCTTATCGATGTATTAGCGATACTGATCGAACAGCCATCGCTACGGGAAAACCCCTTTGTCTGTGAACTGGTGTCACGATTCAACGAAAAGGTATGGATGCATCTTGTATTTGAAGAAAACACCATTTACTCGGAGCTTTCAAAACACCACAACCCGGACATCAGTGAAATAGCAGGGCACTTCCACGGCAGTGCCAAAAATGTACGTAAGAACTTTACCCACTATGTAAAGCTCTGGTGCCACTCAACCACTGATCACGCCATGCTTGTTGATGAATCTAAAAAGATTTTCCAGCTGATACGCGACAGGATCAGCTACGAAACCAATGAGATGTTTCCGCTTGCGGAAAGGCACTTCAATAGCTAAACGCCTGCAAACACTCAGGCCGCTTCAAGCTTGCCCTGAATATCTTTGAGCGCCGACTCAGACAATAATTCTTCTGCTGCAGAAAATAATTCACGCTCTTCAAAACGCACGTGATCTTTTAAAAGCCTGGAAAACGCCTGCATCCCGGCAGAATCAATAAGATCCTGCGCCAGGATATCACGCATTTCCTGGTGCTCGAATAAAATACGCTCGACATGCGTCTCCAGCCCTGCCGCATTTATCGCCGGCAACAGAATTTTTTCTTCCAGCTCAAAATGTAGCTCCATATCTTTTTTATAGTTCTTTTGTATTTCGGTCCAGAGCAGGATCATTTCTTCATTAGAACCCTCATTTTCTACAAGCTGCCGTACTTTTTTTGCAACCACCAATGCCAGATGATGATCCCGTGACAATCTTTGCAACTCCATGCAACGCTTCATAACATTAACTCTCAAATACACTTTTAACAAACGGGATAGTTAATCGTCTCTGTTCAGCCAGTGATACCTTATCAAGCTGTTCGAGGCGATCAAAAAGCCCTGCCAAATCCCGTGCATAATTTTTCAAAATAAAATTTGCCGTCTGTTCTGATAATTCAAAACCACGCAAACTCGCGCGTAACTGTAATGCCCGCTGCTTATCCTGATCATCCAGGCCCTGCAGGCGTAACACCGGCCCCCAGTTCAGGCGCGAACGTAAATCTTCCAGCTGGATATTTAATTCATTAGGTGGCAGGTCCGCAGCAAAAACCAGCTGCTTGCCAGACTCACGAATACGATTAATAAGATCAAATACCCTGAGCTGCCAGTCAGCCCTCCCGGCTACCATTTGGACGTCATCTATACAAATCAGGTCGATGACCTCCAGTCCTTCAAGCACCTCGGGTGAATAGTCAATCAACTGCTTAAAGGGAAGGTAACTAATCGTTAACTGCCGTTCAATGGCAAGCTGACATAGCGCCTGTAATAAGTGACTTTTTCCTGTAAATACATCACCCCATAAATACAGTTGCTGCTCACCATCTGCGGCCACTGCCTGCCTTAATAACTCAATAACTAATGCGTTATCACCGGTTATAAAATTATCAAGGGTATAGGTTTCACGAAGCTGTAGATCAAGCGCCAACTGTTTAAACATTTTCAAACACTATTATTATTAAATATACTACTGGCCTTATACTGCTGGTGCGCGTGACGCACTAACACGGCAAGCACAGCTGCTACCGGCAATGCCAGTAAAATACCAACAAAACCAAATAACTGGCCGCCGGCCAGTACCGCAAAAATTACTGCTACCGGGTGTAGGCCAATACGATCACCCACCAGTAATGGCGTTAAAATCATACCCTCAAGCGCCTGACCCACTGCAAATACAATAAAGACAGGGAGCAGGTCCATGACCTCATGGGTTTGCAACAACATTGCTATCGAGGCCGCAATAATACCCAGGATAAATCCCAGGTAAGGAACAAAACTCACCAGCCCCGCCATCAAACCAATCAGCAATGCCAGCTTGAGATCAACCAGCCAGAGACCGGTTGAATAGACGATACCCAGTGCCAGCATCACCATAAACTGGCCCCGCAAAAAGGCGGCCAATACATCATCCGACTCTTTTGCCAGTTTGGCGATCACCGCCTCGTAGGCACGCGGTAGCATCTCATCAATACGCGCTATAAGGATGTCCCAGTCCCTTAACAGGTAAAAGGTTACCACGGGGATTAATACCAGGTTAGCTAGCCAGGCGATTAGCGCCATACCTGACTGGGTCACCGAGGCAATCAATTGCTTTGCCAGTCCACCGCCCTGCTGGAACTGTTGTGCAATGCCCTGTTTCAGCAAGGCCAGGTCCATCAGCTCGGCTTCGATACCCAGCTTCGCTGCCAGCAGGGGTAACAGGTTATTCTGGATATAATCGATGTAACGGGGAAAGTTATCAATAAGATAGGAAACCTGGTGCTGTAGTAGTGGAAACAACATCAATACAAACACTGTCAGCACGGCAAATATACAGATAAATACGATCACCACCGACAGGGTTCTGGATAAACCATATTTTTCCAGTCGATCAGCTAGCGGATCACCCAGGTAGGCAAGGAGTGCAGCGGCAAAAAAAGGCGTTAATACGGGCGTCAGTAAATAGAGCAGAACAAGCAGAGCCGCCGTGCCAATCAATAACATCCATTTTTGTGAATCATTCAGTATCATCGAATCAATTTGTAGATCAGAACGTTTTGTTGTGCCAACGCTGTTTTACTGTCTGTTGTTATGGCTTGAGGCTTCTGCTGCTCTGGTACCAGCATGCGCCCCAGGGCTATGGTGCGTTTCAAATCATCCGCATTACCATTAATGCTCATATGAAATTGTACCCCATCATTTTCGACCTTTTCGGCATACACATCTTTAGCCAGTGCAATCGAACTCAAATACTGTTCCACCCGTGCATAATGCCCAAGCTGTGAAATACCATTAACCTGGACAATCAGATTACCGGCAGTATCCGTATTTTCACGCACTGCAAAACGGCTGGAAATCTGGTCTGTCGCCACATCCACACCACTGGCCATGAGTACATTCAGGTCGACAGCCTGCAGGGTCCAGTTCTGGGACTGCTGGTTCATCATCAGTGACCAGTTTACCTGCCAGCTGCCATTGAGCCAGGTCATCTGCCCCAGCATGATGGCATCAACACCATAACGCTCGCTGGCCTTCTGCACCGGCGACCAGAAATTGCCCCAGATATCCGCAAAACTGACTATGCCCGTATCCTTAGCGTCCATTGCCGGCCAGATAACAGGCAGCCCCCTGCGCCGGGTTTCAACCATGACCGCCTCTTTAATGGCCGATACATCATTCTGCTTGAGGATGTAGCGATGCCGTCCATCCCGTACCGCCAGCCACAGCAGGACACTCGGGCGCTGCTGTCCCCATATGGGCAGGTTACTTTCATTGAGTAATTTGTGTATCGAGCCTTCGTCAAACTGGATCCAGAGCGTGTGGCTAGGCTGCGGTACGGCCTCATCTGCTTTCACGGCGGGCTGCTCGACGACATTCTCCAGCGCAAGGTAACGATACTGGCGTACATAGCGATGGGCCTGTCGAATATCCAGCTCGGTGGCGGCCATACTGTTGCCCGAGACGCGCACCAGGACTTCGCTAAATGCCTGCTCAAATGCCGCCTGGCGTATATCCTTCTGCTGATTAATGACCGGCAGCGAGACCTCGAACATCTGCTTCACAACGGTGGCCTGGGATACCAGGGGGACAAAAAATAAAAGAATTAGTCTAATAAATGTAATTTTCATTATAGATACTTGTATATTTCATTCGTGGCTCAAGCTATGTGCGTGTACAATATCACATCTTTGACACAACGTGCTTCGTCAGGGTTCACATGAACGACTCTCAACAGAAAAAATCCTTAAATTATCGTGATGCCGGTGTAGATATCGATACCGGTAGCCAGCTAATCGAAAAAATTAAACCTCACGTCGCGCGGACAATGCGGCCTGAAGTCATTGGCGGCCTCGGCGGCTTCGGCGCCCTGTTTGAAATCCCACTGGATCGCTACCAGCAACCGGTACTGGTTTCAGGCACCGATGGCGTGGGCACCAAGCTGAAACTGGCGCTGGAAATGAACAAACACGACACCATCGGCATCGACCTGGTCGCTATGTGCGTCAACGACATCCTGGTACTGGGTGCAGAACCCCTCTACTTCCTCGATTACTATGCCACCGGCCGCCTCGATAACGATGTTGCCACCGACGTCATAAAGGGCATAGCCGAAGGCTGTCTCCAGTCCGGCGCCGCCCTGACCGGTGGCGAGACCGCCGAAATGCCCGGCATGTACAGCGAGGGCGATTACGACCTGGCCGGCTTCTGTGTCGGTATTGTGGAAAAGAGCGCCATTATTGATGGTTCAAAAGTCGCTGCGGGTGATGCGCTCATCGGTATCGCCGCCTCTGGCC
>JAOUMO010000128.1 GCA_029881425.1 Gammaproteobacteria bacterium | reverse complement strand
TCCGATCTCTTACGGCAGGCTGGACAGGTGCCGCAAGTTTTCTAGCCTGGATCGTTAGCGATCAATGGTTATTTCTTTCCTTTGCACTAAAAGCGGGCATCTGGCTATTTCTATTGCCTGTATTATTTACAGTAAGCCATCGCATGCTGCCATTTTTCAGCAGCAGTGTGCTTAGCAACTATAAAGTAATACAACCTCGCTGGAGCCTGCAACTGATGTTGGTAGCCAGCGCCCTGCACCTGTTACTGGATATTTCTCACCTGCCCCAATGGCTTTTTATTGCTGATATACCCATGGCCATGGTTGCCCTCTATCACACCATAAAATGGCAATTTAAGCGCAGTTTTGCCGACCGATTACTGGCGGTATTACACATGGCCTTTTTATGGCTGGGCCTGAGCATGTTGCTCTTTAGCATACAAAGCCTGTACCTGTTAGTTAGTGGTGAACTCATCCTGGGCAAAGGCCCCTTGCATGCCTTAACCATTGGCTTCTTTAGTGCACTACTGGTTGCTATGGCCTCAAGGGTTACCATGGGCCACTCGGGACGCATGTTAATACTGGATAACAGGAGCTGGTACCTGTTTATTGGTATACAGTTAACTGCCGTACTACGCATTTTTGCTGACATTAACCTGATCAATTCAATACTCGGCCTGAGCTTTAATGTCATTGCATCCCTGTGCTGGTTAACCTGCATCGGGGTCTGGGTAAGTCGCTATGCACCCATGTACATCACGGCACGTGTTGATGGGCGGCCTGGATAGGACATCATTTAATTGATCTTAGTTAATGTTGCGATACAGGCAAAAAGCTATGATTCGCCAAACTAATCGGGGAGAAACATGGATTCAATAAGCCATCTTATGACAGATGATCACAGGCGCTGTGATCATTTATTTGCCGAAGCAGAACAACAGGTTGCTAATAAAAACTGGGAGCTTGCAGGCAAAAACGCCCATGCATTCAATGCTGCCATACTCCATCATTTCCAACATGAAGAAAGCACCCTGTTTCCTGCTTTTGAAAAAGCCACAGGTATGCAAGGTGGCCCTACGCACATGATGCGCCATGAGCATGAGCAAATGAGACAGCTACTGGCTGAATTAATGGATGCGATCGACGCACAAAACCAGGACCGTTATCTTGGATTATCAGAAACCCTGCTTATATTTATGCAACAACACAATATGAAAGAAGAACAAATACTGTATCCAATGATTGACCAGGAATGCGCTGAAGACAGCGAGCAACTGATGGCAGGTTTACATTCAACACCTGAAAATAGTAATGCGGCCTGATAGGGAGTTGAAATAATGGCGCGTGAAATTGTACTGGATGTACATGAACTACCGGCACCTGAACCCATGGAGCAGGCACTGGATGCACTCGAAAAAATGACGGATGGTGAATACATTAAAATGATTCACCGTATGCAACCCTTTCCGCTCTACAATATTCTTTTTGAGAATGGTTTCAAGTATGAGGCTCGAGATGGTACGACAGGGTTTGATATTTACATCTGGCATGCCAAAGACACAGAAACCGAACAGTTCATCAAACACATCAAGAACTGATCACCAGTAAATAGCCCGCACTTATAGTGACCTAATATGAACTATAATCAGCTTTCACTGGAACAGGCCCCCGACATATCGACACCCCTGCGTTTTTTTCTCAGCGCACCCCTGTTTGCCTTTCTTGCATTCTGTTTACTGATGTACCAGGGACCGGAGATATTAAGCAATCGCTGGTCACCCCAGACACTGGCATTCACCCACCTGGTTACACTGGGCTTTATTACCATGAGCATGGTTGGCGCCCTGTTCCAGTTACTCCCGGTACTGGCCGGTGCCAGCATCCCACGCTCATCACAACTCAGCCTGGTGACACATCTTTTATTTTCATGCGGTGTACTATTACTCGCGGCTGGTTTTGCATTTGAGCAGGCAACCCTGCTCAAGCTATCTATCATCGTCCTCATCCCTGGCCTGCTGATCTTTCTTTTGGCCACCAGCTATGCACTGATTAATGCCCAGTCCAGTCATGCATCCATCAACAGTATGCGTATTGCGATTTTTTCTTTGTGGATTACTGCCACCCTTGGCCTGCTACTGGCCAGTGGCCATGCACTGGACGCAATACCCCTGTTAAGGCAGTTCACTCCATTACATATTGGCTGGGGAACCCTGGGCTGGATTAGTGTCATGATCATTTCTGTAGCCTACCAGGTCGTCCCCATGTTCCAGATTACCTTCAGCTACCCAAAGCTAATGACACGCCTCCTGTCGCCTTCAATTTTAATTGCGTTAATCCTGTGGTCCGCCTATCGCTACACGTCGACCCAGGTCAGCATACCTGGCGAGGCGATTGACTTAGGCTTTTTCTTCCTGTTTTTCTGCATCATGTTGAGCTTCGCATTATTTACCCTGAAACTAGAGGCGCAACGCAAAAAACGACTGGCTGATACCACGCTCTATTTCTGGATGACCGGGCTCAGCTGCCTCGGTTTTAGCCTGGTAGTACTGCTATATGCGGAATTTTTTGACCAGGAGCTATCCATACTGGTTGGCATACTGTTTTTTTTCGGCTTTGCCATTTCCATCATCAATGGCATGTTATATAAAATCATCCCATTCCTGGTCTGGCTGCATCTACACCGAAAGCTGGCCTTTTCGTCACCCAGGGGGCGTTCTGGTATCCCGACCATGAATGAAGTTATCAATAACCGACAAAGTATGCGCCAGTACTGGCTACACCTGCTGGCACTGGTGCTGAGCATCGCAACGATTACAATCTCAACAAAATTCTTCTATATGGCTATACTTGTCTGGCTGGCGAATTATGCCCTGCTATTCATCCATATTTTCAGGGCAATTTTAACTTACAGGCACTGCCTGGGTACAAAATAATGAATATTAACCAAAATGAATATGGTCAATTGATTGAAGTCAAGGTGGCTTTAGGCCAGCTGATTTCTACTAAGTTCCAGTACTGAGCGTAAGGTTTTGATTAACGTCAAGGCATACAACAGTTCAACACCCTTAGCATACACACACAATAAACCTTTTATATCCAGCAGGAGAAAGGAACAATGAAGCAACAAACCTTTAAACGGTTGACCACGGCAGCTTTCATTGCTGCGGCCGCCTTTACTGTGTCACCCACAGTAATGGCTGCTAAAGCAAAACAGCCTACAATGTCTGAAGCAGACTTTGAAACATCTAAAAACCTGTATTTCCAGCGTTGTGCTGGTTGTCACGGTGTTTTACGCAAGGGCGCAACAGGTAAAAACCTCGAACCCGCAAACACCATCAAAAAAGGCCAGAAACGCCTTGAGCGCATAATCGCGCTGGGTACAGAGGGCGGCATGAATAACTTCAATGACATCCTGTCAAAGAAGGAAATTTCAATGCTGGCAACCTATATCCAGATTGACCCACCTAAACCACCAGAAATGTCCCTGGACCTGATGAAAGAACGCCACAAGGTGTTTGTTGAGCCTAAGGACTATCCTTCAAAACCCATGCATGGTCGCAACTGGGAGAATTTCTTCCTGGTTATCGAGCGTGATGTAGGTAAGGTTGCGGTTATCGATGGTGACAAGCATGAGATCGTTGCGCATCTGTCTACTGGCTATGCGGTACATGTACTGAAAGCCGCTGAACATCACAACAAGCTGCATGCCGAAAATCCCGGTCGCTTCTGGTACACCATGGGTCGTGACGGTAAATTAACCAAGATTGACCTCTGGGCCAATCCAGACAAGATGGTTGTTGCCGAAGTACAGGTTGCTTATGATGCACGTGACGTTGCCGTATCTGGCGATGGCAAATACATCATCGGTGGCGGTTACTGGCCTCCTCACTTCGTTATTGTTGATGCAGCAACCATGAACCCTCTGAAAGTGGTTTCATCACGCGGCGTGAATGTTGATGGTAACTATGTTGAAGAGTCTCGTGTAGCGGCTATCTACGACACACCAAACCAGTCATCCTGGTTAGTGGCCATGAAAGAACTGGGCCAGATGTGGCAGGTCGATTACTCCGATCTCGACAACCTGCGTATCGACAAGATCGATTCAGCCAAGTTCCTGCATGACGGTTTCTTCGATCCTAGCGGTCGTTATTTCCAGATTGCGGCTAATGCCTCTAACAAAATGGTCGTAGTTGATACTGAAACGCGTAAACTGGAAGCCATTATCGATGTTGACAAACTGCCACATCCCGGTCCTGGTGCTAACTGGAACGACCCTAAATGTGGTCCTGTTGGCGGCACCACACATCTGGGTGTAGGTAAAGTCACTGTTTGGGGTAATGATCCTAAAGGCAATAAAGCAAATGCCTGGAAGGAATGTTACACCGTTGAAACTGACGGCCCCGGTGTTTTCCTCCGTACCCATCCTAAATCGGATTATGTATGGGCGGATCAGACCAAACATCCAGAACCAGAAGTTCAGCAGAGTGTTCAGGTCATCGACAAGAAGACTCATAAAATCGTTAAAACCATTCGCCTGACCAAGAAGAAAGGTTATGCAGCGGTTCACTTTGAATTCAATGCTGACGGCTCAGAAGTATGGGTATCCATCTGGAACCGTGCTGACAGTAAGAAACCTAATGGTGAAATCGTAATCTTTGATGCGAAAACTCTGAAAGAGAAAGCACGTGTTAAAGGCCTTTACGCTCCAACAGGTAAGTTCAACGTATATAACCGTATTAACCACGTAACTTAAACCTACGTGTGTAGAAAGTGGCGGGTATGATTTTCATACCCGCCTTTTTTCTGAATAAAATATAGACTTGATTCATTCAACCATTTAACCGGCAGGCTTCTCTTAACGGAGTAATATATGTACGACCTCTATCGCCAACTACTTTCCCGTAAAATTATCCTGGGCACCACCGTCGGTGCGGCAATCATATTTATGATTACAGGTGTCATTTTCTGGGGCGGTTTCAACACGGCCATGGAAGCCACCAATAGCCTGGAGTTCTGTATCACCTGCCATGAGATGGAAGATAATGTCTATCAGGAATATAAGAAAACCATTCATTACACCAACCGTAGTGGCGTAAGAGCCACCTGTTCAGACTGCCATGTACCCCGTCCGTGGGAACATAAAGTGGTACGTAAGATACAGGCGAGTAATGAAGTACTACATAAGATCCTGGGCTCGATAGATACGCCCGAAAAATTCGATGCCAAACGTTTGAAGCTTGCGAAAAACGTCTGGCGCACCATGAAAGAAACTGATTCACGTGAATGCCGTAACTGCCATGATTTCGATACCATGAACCCCGAAAATCAGAAGCCCCGCTCACGTAAACAGCATTTAAATGCAATGAAGGCCGGTAATACCTGTATCGATTGCCATAAGGGTATTGCCCACAGCAAGGTACATGACCAGCTCAGCGATGAAGAACTGGACGCACTGGCCAAACCCAATCCTGACCTGATTCGCCCCATGGCACCACAATGGCAGGACTTTATCGATGGTAAATCAAGCGCAGCTGAAGAACCTGCAGCTGCAGCAGAAGTAGCGACCGAAACAGCTGAAACAGCTGAAACAACTGAAACTGCTAGTGCAGCAGCAACTGAAACCACAGCTGCACCTGAAACCACATCAGCCGCTGCGCCTGCAACGGCAACTGGCGGTGACTGGAATGGCGTGCCCTCAAGGGATATAGTCATTTTCTACCCCGGACAGGCCTCTATGGAATGGGTACTACGTGGTAAGGACCATGGTGGCGCCCGCCCCTTCAAGGCCGGTGATCGCTGCTTCGACTGCCATGACGAAGAAGCGGCCGATATGGGTAATAAAATAGCCTCCGGTGAAAAGGCTGAACCTACACCGATTCCTGGCAAACGCGGCTCGATTAAGGTTAACGTACAGGCACGACACGATACCGATAACCTCTACCTGCGCTTCCAGTGGCCCGATGGCAAGCATACCCCTGCCCCCTTTGTTGAAGGCGGTAAGATGGACCCTGACAACCGGGTAAAACTGGCACTCATGCTCAGCACCGATGATGTTGAATATGCAGATCGTGCCGGTTGCTGGGGCACCTGCCATGCAGATCTACGCTCTATGCCCTTTGCACCGGAAAAAGAGGCTATCAGTGGTAGCCCCCTTGCCCATGCGGCAGATGCCGGCATCACAAAATACCTCACCGAAAGCCGTGAAAGTATTGAAACTCGCGGTCGTGATGGCAAAGCGCTGGGTGGCTGGGACAAGCTGAACAGTGACGAAGACATCAAGGCAGCATTTGATGCGGGCAGCTACATGGACATCATTCGCTACAAGCTCGACCAGAAAGTAGTGGAAGACGGCCATATCCTCAAGGACCGTGTTATCAATGACGGCCAGGGCGCTGAATTCAATGCGACACTGAATAACGGTACCTGGACGGTTGAGATGACACGCAAACTGAAATCAGACAAACCCGGCGATATCAGCCTGGATACGGGTGCCGTTTATAACTTCGGTTTTGCCATCCATGATGACTACACTACGGCCCGATTCCACCATGTATCACTCGGTTACAAACTGGGCTTTGATAATGGTGACGTTGAAATCAACGCGGTAAAACAATAGGGGAAAGCGGGAAGTTTTTTGGTTAAACTACCCGCATGACTAAAATCATGCGGGTAATACAATGAAAAAACCTCTCCCCT
>JAOUMO010000010.1 GCA_029881425.1 Gammaproteobacteria bacterium | reverse complement strand
AGGGGCCAAGTTGCGAGTCAACAGTCAACAGTCAACAGTCAACAGTCAACAGATATAAAAGCATAATAAAAAATCGCAAGGGTTTTCGACTAACGACTAACGACTAACGACTAACGACTAACGACTAACGACTAACGACTAACGACTAACGACTAACGACTAACGACTAATGACTAACGACTAATGACTAACGACTTTTTTCATCAGCCCATAAAAAAGCCCACCAAAGTGGGCTGAAGGTACGGCTCGAAAAACAGGTTACAGGTCTAGAAAGGCCACCACTTACTGCTAAAGAACTGTGTTAACCAGCCCTGGGTATTACTATCAGCAACAAAGCCTTCGCCACTGTAGGCGATCTGCGCATCTGCCAGTTTAGATGAAGTCACCGTATTATCTGGCTGTACATCCTGGGGACGGACAATGCCCGCAAGGCGGATATATTCTTTACCCTGGTTCAGGGTAAACCATTTTTCACCCTGCACCACCAGGTTCCCATTCGGCAGGATATCGACCACGGTCACCGTAATCTGGCCATTTAAACTATTACTCTGGCTGCTGTCGCCCTCGCCATCAAATGCCCGGCTCGGCGCCAGTTCAACAGCAAAAATCTCATTACCATTAGCCCGCGTTGGTGTACGTCCACCTAACACGGTAGTGCCCAGTGAAACCGTGTCATCTTTTTTGGTACTGGTCGCCGCCTTTTTACTGGCACTGGTACTTTCATTCAGATTAATGGTCAGGATGTCACCGATACTATAGGGGCGTTGATCTTCAAACAGTGAAATACTGCGTGCCTGGAATAAGGAGCCATTATTGTATCTGGGTTTTGCGGGCGCCACGGGGCGAACAATGGGCTCGAACTCGGATAGCTCCGGTGGTGCTGTAGCGCAACCCGTCATCAACTGGCTACCTGACACAATCACCATACTTATTAACAAACTAAACCTGTTCATAATTTCACCTTTTATCATCACATACCTGAGTGAATTAAAACTTATAAGTTATTACTCACGTACTGCAGCATTTGATCTGTAGTCGAAATCACTTTTGAATTCATTTCATAAGCACGTTGTGTTTCGATCATGTTTACCAGTTCTTCAACCACGTTCACATTAGAGCTTTCCAGAGAGCCGGCCGTTAGACCACCCAGGCCATTCAAACCTGGCGTGCCTGTCTGCGGTGAACCACTGGCACCTGTTTCCAGATACAGGTTACTTCCAATCGGTTGCAGGCCCGTGGGATTAATAAAATCAACGGTCTGTATATTACCCACCTGGGAAGCTGCTGTTGCACCGGCAGTTAATACCGATACCACACCGTCTTCACCGATAGAAATACTCTGTGAATTAGCGGGGATAGTGATGGATGGTTGCAACTGGTAGCCATTGGCGGTCACCACCTGACCATTGGCATCGACCTGGAACGAACCGTCACGTGTATAGGAGAGCGAACCATCGGGACGCAGTATCTGGAAAAAACCACGACCTTCAATCGCCATATCCAGGGGGTTATCGGTTTGCACGAGGTTGCCCTGGGTGTGTAATTTTTCAGTGGCTACGATGCGTACACCGGTACCAATCGACATACCCGATGGTGATACTGTATCTTCTGATGTCTGCCCACCAACCTGTTTTACGTTCTGGTAAATCAGGTCTTCAAAAACAGCCTGGTCGCGTTTAAACCCCGTTGTATTTACATTCGCCAGGTTATTAGAAATGACCGAGAGCCGAGTTTGCTGTGCATCGAGACCTGTTTTGGCAATCCATAATGCAGGATTCATGGTTTTACTCCTACTAACTATTTCTTAATAAACGTGCAGACACTTCGTCATTTTCCTGCGCGGTGCGCATGAGTTTGACATTAGTTTCAAATTGCCTGCTGTTCTGGATTAATTCAACCAGTTCGGAAACTGCATTGACGTTACTGTGTTCGAGCACACCGGACGCAAGATTAACTTTGGCATCCGGATTGGCCTTTAACTGCTGGCCATCAACAAACCACATCAGGCCATCCAGGCCCTTTTGCATTTTACTGGCATCGGGATTAACCAGTTTGATGCGATCAGTAATCGCCATGGTATCGGCGGTCTGCCCAACCGGGATAATACTGATGGAACCATCGGCACCAATTTCAATTTTCTGTGCGGGTGGTATAACGATCGGACCCGCATTACCCATTACCGGATGACCGGCACCGGTAGTTAAACGGCCAACGGCATCCAGGCGCAGGTCGCCGGCACGGGTATAGGCCTCTTCACCATTTGTCGCGCGTACACCAATCCAGCCTTCCCCCCTGACCGCCACATCCAGTTCACGATCCGTGGTGACAAAATTACCCGCAGACATATCCGTACCCTGGTTTTCAAACTGGTTATAAACACGTGTTTTATAACCGGGGCCTTCAACATGCCAGTTGGTGAAGGTATCGAGGCTGGCCTTAAAACCTACCGTGCTAATATTGGCCAGGTTATCACTGATAGTGGCCTGTGCCTGCATTGCCTGTTTGGCACCATTCATGGCTATGAAAAGCATTTTATCCATGACCTTATCCTCGACCTAATCCTGTGCTTAACGAATGTTGATGATAGTTTGTGTAATGGTATTGGCAGTTTCAATCGCTTTTGAATTCGCCTGGAAATTACGTTGTGCGGTAATTAATTTAACCAGCTGCTGGGTCAGATCCACATTGGATGTTTCCAGCGCACCTGCCTGTATCAAACCAAAGTTACCGGTACCCGCCTCACCTGCCGTTGCCGCACCCGACTCGACTGTTTCTACCCATGAGGTATTTCCGATCTGGTTTAGACCCTGTGGATTATCAAATCGTGCCAGTGCAACCTTACCCAGTGCCGTCGTTTGGCCATTGGTAAAACTGGCGCGAACCAGGCCTTCATCATCAATTTCAAGACCACTCAAACGACCGGTTGCAAAACCATCCTGACTCAGTGACTGCACCGAAAAGGAGCCCTGGGCCTCCTGGGTTATGGTGTTGCCTTCATTTGTAAAATCAATATTAAATGTTGCGTTAGGTGATCCAATAGGATTTGCACCATTGAGTGGATCAAAAGGCATGAACTGTATATTACCGCCATCGGTAGATGTTGCTGTCTGCAGTATACCTGCCCCATCAAAATCCAGGGCGCCATCCCATGTGGCTGTAAAATTGGGGTTAGTGGCGGCAACACCAGCCGTGCCGGTTGTATTCACAAAACCATTAACAACACCATCAGCAAGAGTAATAGCCACAGCTGCTGTACCCGCATTTCGCGTAATGGTTATAGCTCCGCCACTTTCAGTAACTGTATAGTTACCGCTTTGTGCGGTAACCTGCGTCTGGATAGCAGCAGCCAGTGTTGGTGCGTCGGTGTAATCAATATTTAAAACAATGTTATCTGTGCCATCAATGGTAAACGAGTCCGGCGTAACCGAATAATCAAACTCTGTGGGACTCTGAGTATTGAAGCCCTGTATTTCAGGTGTTGGTATACCTGGCCCAAGACTATTTGGTATAGGATACCCATCCATTGTTGCACGTGTCTGCCATGTATTATTCAGGTCATTGTTCATGACAAAATACATAGTTAATATATGAGAATTACCCTGTGAATCAAACACGGTGGCCGATGTTGACTGGTGATAGTTATTGGTATTTGGCGTAACCGTTGCAAGCGCACGACCATTTACATCGCCGCCGCCATAGGCCGCATTAAACTCGGCATCAATGGCCGCCGTAGACAGGGCCGCAGGAAGATCCGAAGGGAAGTTTAAATTGATGTCAACCTGTGTCGTACCCTGTGGTGTACCTACCGTATTGGGCACCTGCAGGGGAATAGTGCCGGATAAACTGGTAGTAGTTACCGTACCGGCAGCATCAACAGGGAATACCTGCAACACCTGGCTGGCACTGTTAGCAATAATTCCATTCTGATCCACATTAAATGCACCGGCACGTGTATAAATTAAATCATTTGTGCCCTGCTCTCGCATTACATAAAAACCTTCACCGGTGATGGCAAGATCCAGCGTATTCTCGGTAAATTCCAGATTACCCTGATTAAACTGCTGCGATACATTAGCAAGTACAACACCATCACCCATCGCATTTGAAGTTGATCCCAGGGGGGATGCGGCAAAGATATCGGCAAACTCTGCACGTGAACCCTTAAAACCGGTTGTGCCTACATTGGCAATATTGTTACTGGTCACAGATAAATCCGAAGACGCTGCGTTAAGACCACTCAATGAAATATTAAACGACATAATTATTCTCCTCGGATCACTCTTATAAAATCTGTAACACCTGGCCAAATTCAACCCGGCCAAGATGCTCTAATTCAACTTGCATATCTTTACCTACACCACCCAGGGTCAGGCTGGATACATTGGCCGAGACCATGGTTGTCAGGGCCTCTGCCTTACCATCATATGACGCCTCAACTTCAATTCGATAACGACCTGCTGATGTGCGCTGTCCCGCGAGGTTTGTGCCATCCCAGTTAAACTGCATCAGGCCCTTAGGCTGCTGTCCCAGTTCCACACGACCAATTAATGAATCAGCGGCATCGTATATGTTTAACGTTACTGCATCGGCACTGGACTCGATATTAACGGCACCAACCAGGTCACTGTCAGCGGGCAAATACGCCTGGTCATGTTCAACCAGCACATTACGCCCTATTAAACTGGATGCCTGTACGGCCTGGGCCGTCTGGAAACTGGTAGTAAGATCATCAAATGATTCAACCAGTTCGTTAACTCCATTTACTGTGCCGAACTGGGCCATCTGTGCCAGGAAGTCACCATTATCCATAGGCTCAAACGGATCCTGGTTACTTAACTGGGTCGTCATTAATTTAAGAAAAGCATCCTGACCCAGTTCACTGCCTTCTTTACTTTTACTATTCGCCGCTTCCTGCGCTGTAGTTAATCCGATATTTGAGTAATTATTATTCACTTGCATAGTGCTTCACCTTTAACGCCCCAGCTGCAGGGTACGTAATAGTAATTCTTTGCTTGTAGACAGGACTTCAACATTGTTCTGGTAACTACGTGATGCGGAAATCATATCCGCCATTTCTTCAATAGCATTAATGCCGGGGCTATACACATAACCTTCTTGATTTGCCAGCGGGTGTCCCGGCATGTAATGAGGAACAGCGGCTGTATCGCTTTCGACTATGCCCTGCACTTTGACTGTAGCAAGACCCTGGTTACCGGCCATTTCCATTTCATTTAAAACGCTTTTGAAAACCGGGTGCCTGGCCCTGTAAACCGCCTCTGGTGTCGATGCCATGGTTTCTGCATTGGCCAGGTTACTCGCTACGGTATTTAATCGCAGCATCTGTGCACTCATACCTGAACCGGCTATATCAAATACTTTGAATACGGACATTACTATTCACCCTTAAATGCATTAGTCAGGCCTGAAAAACGCCTGGATAGAATCGCCACTGTGGTTTGATAACGCACCGCATTCTCGGCAAATGCCGCTTTCTCCTGCTGTACATCCACGCTATTACCATCGGCAGAACTCTGTGTAGGCACCCTGTAATCGATATGCTGATCAATGGTATTTGTCGATGAAGAAATATGACCCTTCCGTGTCGCCGTCATTGCCAGCTGGCCTGACTGTTGACCACGTAATACACTGTCAAAATCAATATCACGCGCCTTGTAATTGGGCGTATCGGCATTGGTAATATTTTCAGCCAGCAACTGGTTCCTGCGCTCAAATAGCAGCAGCGCGTTGTCGTGTACTCCCAGTGCTTTGTCAAAATTAATAGGCATCATTTTCTCCGTCTTGCATGTACTAATGCAAAGGCAATGCCAAAAAAAATTAATCTGCTATTTCAATAACTTAGAAGTTTTAAAACTCAGGAATGGAATATTTAGCGGCAATTATTGCCGCTTGTGGCAATTAGAGCGGAAGTCGGAAGTCGGAAGTCGGAAGTCGGAAGTCGGAAGTCGGAAGTCGGAAGTCGGAAGTCGGAAGTCGGAAGTCGGAAGTCGGAAGTCGGAAGTCGGAAGTCGGAAGTCGGAAGTCTACAAAGATGAAACCATAATAAAAGAACATCGCAAGGGTTTTCGACTAACGACTTGTTTTCAATAAGCCGGTTTAAGGCGATAAACAACCCCTGCACTGGCACGGACCATTTCAAAAGCATCACAATACTGGGCAATAGATTCTGAGGCACCCAGGATCAGGAAGCCCCGGGGATTCAATGATTTTGCCATGCGGTTGAGGATGTCCGATTTAGATTCGGCTGAGAAATAAATCAGTACATTACGGCAAAAGATAACGTCAAACTTGCCCAACGGGGCATAGTTCTGTAATAAATTATTTTCCCTGAAGCTTACTCGTGAACGAATTTTCGCATTGACCTGCCATTCGTTACCTATGGCCGAAAAATAACGACGCTTACGCTCTTCTGATAAACCACGTGCCAGCGCTAAAGCATCATACTTCGCTTCTTTGGCATCATTAAGGATTGACTGGGAGATATCAGTGGCTACCACTTCAAGCTGAAAACCGGGATTATGCATGGCGTATTCATCAGCAATCATACTAATCGAGTAGGGCTCCTGGCCACTGGAGCAGGCTGCAGACCAGATACGTAAAGCTGATTTACGCTCCTTTTTATATTCTTCGAATATGACCTTACTTAAGACTTCGAACGGATAGGTATCACGAAACCACAGGGTTTCATTAGTCGTCATTGCTTCAACTACTTTGGTACGCAGCCCTGTGGCCCCCAGTTTGGACAGTGCATCTACCAGTGACTGCAATGAGTCAATCTGGCTTTCGCGCATTAAACGATTGAGGCGACTAGACACAAGATAATGCTTGTTTTCACCAAGGACAATACCACAGGCATCTTCCAGAAATTTCTGGAAATTTTTATATTCATCCGGTGTATAACATGTTGTCATACATTCACACAGCTTTTAGCCCAGTTAATTAGTTGTAAAATGGTATCAGCTTTAACAGCTTTATTCTTCAGAAATTTCTTCCAGACCCTCGGTGACATCCTTATCATTTATTATATTCAATACACTCTGCGCCAGTTCATTAGGCTTAAATTTGGGTATGAAATGATTTGCACCTACTTTTTCGACCATGCTGTTATTAAATACACCACTCAATGATGTATGCAACATGACGTATAATTTGTCCAGGCGAGGATTCTGGCGTATTTTTGTTGTTAGGGTATAACCATCCATTCGTGGCATTTCAATATCTGAGATGACCAGTGATATTTTTTCTTCTACCGGCTGGTCCTCACTCGCCCAGCGCTCAAGTATTTCCAGCCCTTCCTGGCCATCATTAGCCAGGGTACACTCAATGCCGACCTTGTCGAGTACACGCTTTATCTGGTTACGTGCCACAGAAGAATCATCCACCACCAGTATATGCTTCGGATGCTCTGCTCGATTCTCTATCGCATCATCCAGTATCTCCTGATCAACCTCTTCCGGCATCCCCATAATATCGGAGAACACCTTCTCCACATCAATAATTTCCACCAGTTCCTTATCGATATGGGTCACCGCCGTAAGATAACTACTGGCACCACTCCCCTTGGGCGGTGGCAATATATCCTGCCAGTTCATATTGGCAATTCGGTCAACAGCATGCACCAGGAAGCCCTGGGTATAACGATTATATTCACTGACAATCACAAAGCTTTCTTCGATATTAGCTATTGGCCTGTTATTAATCGCCAGCCCCAGGTCCATTACGGGTATGGTTTTATTACGCAAATGCGCCACGCCGACGACCTTATTATTGGCCTTGGGCAGACGCGTCAGCGCAGGACACCGGATAACCTCCTGCACCTTAAATACATTAATGCCATATAGCTGTTTACCTCCCAGCCGAAATAGTAATAGCTCTAGACGATTATGCCCCGCCAACTGTGTACGACTATCAACTCTATCAAGAACGCCTGCCATTTCAAACTCCACAGGCCGAAACCGACCTATATTTTTCATTACGTATTAAACTTCAACCAGGATAAAAAATTTAAACTATACTTTCGTAGGTAGATTATTCAGGATATAGGCTACTTACACTAATGAACAAGATACTTTCTATACTAGACCAAATGGATTGTTTCGCTAGTCATGAAGCTAAATAATACCGACTGAGATAATAAAGCCCATGCCAAATCCACTTTTACTGACAAATTTTGCTTTACCGATACTGAAGGCGGCGTTACAGGCAGATTGCCGACGAGTAAAACAACTTATCAATACTCACCCCGCTACGGCCTCCGTACTAACAGAAGCCCTTGCTGATATTAGGGATAATAATGACAAACTGGGGAGCGTTGCCGAGGCGGGGCTTGATAGCTTACAGCATACATTTGAAATTCTCACCCAGAATATGGCCCTGCAAAAGAAAGCAACCGACATTAATCATGCTCTTACAAGTGTTGCTGCTGCCACTGAACAAATGGCAGCATCTGCCTCAGAGGTATCACAGGCTGCACAAAATACAGCCAACCGTGCCACAGAAAGTTATGAAAAAACCGAATCCGGCAATGCAGCCATTTCATCGATGATGGGTGATATGGACCTGCTGGAAACAGCCATAAATGACATGTTTAATGGTATCCAGAAATTCTCCGGTTTTACGGACGAAATCAATAATCTCACCGCAACGGTAAGGGGCATAGCTAACCAGACCAACCTGCTGGCACTGAATGCCGCGATTGAGGCCGCCCGAGCCGGTGAGGCGGGTCGCGGTTTTGCAGTGGTTGCCGATGAAGTCAAACAGCTGGCGGCAAAAACAGAATCGGCAACACTGGAAATAGAGACGGTAACCACGACCATGAACAGCCTGATGGAGGAAGTGAGTGGTTCGGTGAGTTCCAGTAAAGATCGCCTGGGGCAAAGCCTGGATAGCCTGGAGACAGTGGCCATTGCCCTGGGCGAGGTCACCGCGGTTGTCAATGAAGTGACCTCACAGGTACAGACTATCTCAACATCGGCAAACGAACAGCAATCCGTTTCCCAGGAAATGGCGAATAAGCTCAATGAGATCACTTCAGCCGTTGAAGACGAAAACCACCAGGTTAGCCTGATTGCCGAAAATACGAGTGAATTGAACCGCGCCATTAACCGGCAGTTCGACCTGCTTGCCTCCTTCAACCAGGATGAAATACTGCTGCAGATCGTCAAAGCCGATCATATTAACTGGAAAATAAAACTCACCAATATGGTCAATGGGGGTGCTGAAATACCAGAAAATGAACTCAATGATCACACCCAGTGCCGACTCGGCCAATGGTATTATGCCAGGGGTCTGGCCAATTATAGTGAATTCGATGCTTTCAAACGCATGGAAACACCCCACGCCGAAGTTCACAAAATTGGCAAGGAAATTGCTGCATTATCATTAAACGGCCAATATGACCTGGCCTGTCAAAAAATTGAAGAAATGAACACCTACAGTGCGCAACTCTTCAGTCTAATCGATCAACTACTGGATGAATTACACGCGACATGAAGACCTTAACTGCATTACTCACCAGCATACTGATGATGAACCTGATCATCACCAATGTGGGTCATGCAGAACCGGCGACAGATGAGCAGAGCCACCCGGCCATCATCTCAGCAGTTGAGCAATTTTTACATGAACAATTACAACCCGGCCAGTACACACGGGCCGAAATAGATGTGGGTCACCTGGACACTCGACTGCAGCTACAGGCCTGCCCACAAGCCCTTGAGACATTCCTCGCACCCGGAAGCCAGGCCATGGGCAAAACAACGGTGGGGGTACGCTGTACCGGCCCCAAACCCTGGGCCCTGTATGTCTCTGCTATGGTGAACCTGTACACACCGGTCTATAAAACGGCATCACCACTAACAAAGGGCCATATTATAACTAATACTGATGTTATCGCTGTCGAGACCAACCTGGCAAAACTTAACGCGGGCTACTTTACTGATAAAAACAGGCTCATAGGCCAACAGGTACGACGTAGCATACTCAAGAACCAGGTCATAAAGCCGAGCCAGGTGAAACCCCAACTGCTGGTAAAGCGTGGCCAGCAGGTCGGCCTGATCGCAAAATCAGATACTTTTTCAATAAAAATGGCCGGCCAGGCGATGATGGATGGTGCCCGAGGTGATCGTATACGCGTCAAAAACCTGTCATCAAACCGTATAATCGAAGGCATAGTGACCCAAAATGGTGAAGTAACCACCTATAACTAAGATAAATATGAAAAATCATTAAAGTTATGGAAAAATTAGCCGATATCTATCTATGAGAGAAAGCGATCAGGAATGACGATGAGCCCTATTAACAATATAAACCGGTCTACAACCGACGCCATGGCCAGTAATACGAGCAAGACTAGCTCGTCAAATAAAACGGTGTCACAGGCAGAGAGCCGTCCTGCATCAGGTGATACGGTTAGCCTGTCTGCCGAAGGCCTGCAGATTGGTGAACTGAAACAACAACTGGATGCCTTACCTGACGTAGATGCAGAAAAAGTAGCTGCAATCAAACAGGAAATAGCCAGGGGCAATTACCCGCTCGACCCTGAACGTATTGCAGAAAACCTGATTAACCTGGAAAAGGCACTGACTGAATAATGTCTCTCAACACCGATATACCAACTCTCTTTAATGCTATTAATGAGCACTCAGACAAATTACTAAAATGCCTGCAGGATGAAATGACGGCATTAAATAGTAACCAGTATGAAAACCTGCTCAGTCTTGCTGAGGTAAAACAGAGCATTATTACCCGGCTGGACACACTGGATAATCAACGCCAACAACTAACGGGCAATACTGATTTCACATCGTTTCTGCAACAACAGGTAAACAGTCAACAGCTTGTCAAACAATGGCAAGCGACACAGGTAAAAATTCAGGCCTGTAAAAATCAGAATGAAATTAATGGTCGCCTGCTGCAACGCAGGAACAAACTCGCACGAGAAGTCATGGATATAATGACAGGCCATAACTCGACTAATGAAACGACCTATGGCCGTAATGGTCAGACCCAGACAAAAGCCGCGTTTCTAAATAAAACCCAGATCTAACGAAATAACTCCCTGCTTCTCAGGGGTTTGCTCCCAATATAATAATTAATTATATTTCTCATTAGTTGCTTTATTTCCCTGCGCACGGAACCCGAATCTAACACACTCTTCTCATATGCAAGCAGGCTTTTACCTGAAATGATCAGCTGATCTGTCTTGACCAGGCTCGTCACTCTTACAGGACCATGTTCGATATAATAAATATAGTCAGACTGTTCATCAATCAACTCACCGCTATCGGCATCTGAAACCAGATTAAGCCCAAAACCCAGGAGTTGTAACAACTCCTTTTCAAACAGCCGTAGCGTTACCTCAAGTTCATCATTATTACCAAATGCATACATTACATTATGATATAAATCGAACAGCTCTTCGTGGATATCATGCTGATGCAATAATCGCACTATGAGCTCATTGATATAAAAACCACAGGGAAGTGCACGTGATTTTATAACGGGGGGCTTGTATTCGGCGGGTTCTGCCCTGGTCAGTAACGGCAATTCACCCTTACCGGACCATGAGACATGTAAGGGTTGAAATAGCTGAAGGGTAGATTTAAGTTTTGATTTTGCACTGCGACTACCACGACTAATGACTGATAAACGACCATAATCACGGCTAAACAATTCAATGATCTGGCTGGTATCCCTGAAAGGTCGTTGATGGAGAATATAGGCAGGCTGATCCTGGACTCTCATAAAACATTTTTAGTCAGAATCATAACCCAGGCTTCTCAGTGCCGATTCACTATCTGACCAACCTTCCTTAACTTTCACCCAGAGTTGTAAAAACACTTTCTGGTCGATAAGCTTTTCCATATCCTTTCGAGCTTTGGTGCCGATACTTTTCAGGCGCATACCCTTATTACCAATGATAATTGCCTTCTGGCCCTTGGTCTCTACCAGGATCACCGCATGTATTTCGGTAATATTTTCTTTTTCTTTATATTGCTCAATACCAACCGTTGTCTGGTAAGGCAACTCATTACCCAGTTCTCGAATAAGCTTTTCACGAATAATTTCTGCCACCAGGAAGCGCTCGCTTCGATCGGTCAATTGATCTTCACTGAATAGCGGCTGGTTCTCGGGCAATAGCTCCTCGATCAGCAATTCCAACTGGTTAACATTACTGCCTTTTTTTGCAGACACCGGGATGATTCGCTCGAAACTATACTTCTGGCTAAGCTCCTGCAAATAAGGCAACATATCATCCTTATTCTCAACCGTGTCAGTTTTATTGATGACCAATATTACAGGTACATCCACGTGCTCCAGCTTACTTAGCACCATCTGGTCATCATCGGTCCACTTGAGTGACTGCACAAGAAATAAAATAACATCAACGTCATGTATAACTGAACTGGCTGCCTTGTTCATATAACGATTAATGGCTTTCTTACCACCGCCATGGATACCCGGCGTATCTACATAGATGGACTGGCAGCTTTTTGTTGTTTTAACACCCAGTATCTGGTGACGTGTCGTCTGTGGCTTACGCGATGTAATACTTAATTTCTGACCAAGTATGTGATTGAGCAAGGTGGACTTGCCCATATTGGGACGCCCAATAATGGCTATGTAACCACATTTAAAAGCATGTTTGTCATCAGTCATATAAATTACACTACGCTACTCATTATTTACCTACAGGGGATTTTTGCCTACGCGCCTGAATTTCCTGGATAGCACGTTCTGCAACCAATTGCTCTGCCTTGCGACGACTGGATGCTCTATCATCAGTGGTAATATCCAGTTCCTTAATATGGCACTGTATGTGAAAGGTCTGCTGGTGTGCCTTACCCTGAATGCTGAGCACCTGGTAAACCGGCAACTCCATCTTTTGCCCCTGCAACAACTCCTGCAACCTTGTTTTCGGGTCTTTTAGTGTGGCTATATCGGGTAAATTATTCAGCTGTTCATTATAGAGCTTAAGGATTAACTGTTTACCTGCCTCGAAACCACCATCGAGATAGACAGCACCAATAATAGCCTCAACCGTATCCGCAAGGATTGAATCGCGCCTATGGCCCCCACTCTTTAACTCACCACTACCAAGAACGATGTACTCACCCAGATCAAGATCATGGGCGACTTTTGCCAGCCCTTCCTTCTTGACCAGGTTAGCTCTCAGGCGACTCAAGTCACCTTCATCATATTCCGGGTAACTTTCAAACAGTTCACTGGCAATTACAAAATTGAGGATACTGTCACCAAGAAATTCCATGCGCTCATTATTTTTTGATGATGCGCTGCGATGGGTTAGAGCTTCAAGGAGAAAGTTTTCATTATCAAACCGGTAATCAAGCTTATTAATGAGCTTATTCAAAGCTGGAGATAATGTCATAAAAATATCAGTATTTAGCGATTTGGGATCTTTATCTTATGCTCAAATGTAGCAACAAATTCAAGATTCCCAAATATTGGTCCACGTTTTTCATAATTCAAAGTCACATCCATGCCACTAGTGGTTTTTTTAAATTTAAAGGCTTCCTTATTATTTTCAAATTCACTAATACCATTAATACTTAAACGGCGATTAATTAACTCTCGAATTTGTTTTGGTGTTTCACCAGCTGCCGTACTATCCGTCTCAAGTCCTTGCATCACTGACTTAATAGATTCATCATTCAGATATATAGGAATTACTCGCAAGGCGAGCATTGCCTGGACACCCACTATGCCAAGCACAATAATCCAGCTAATTGCAGTTAGACCTTTCTGTTTTTTTAACATGGCTAATTCTCTCTCTTATTCTATAAATTGACCGATGCGTTCAAAACCTATGCCATTATCCCAGTTCATCCAGATCATGAAGGCCTTACCCACCAGGTATTTATCAGGAACCACGCCCCAGTAACGGCTATCGTTACTGTTATCACGGTTATCGCCCATCATAAAATAGTGGCCTTCAGGCACTATATATTCTGCATCCAGCCCCGGCCGCCCCGGGATCAACAGGATGTCATGCTTTATACCATCCAGATCTTCAACATATTGATTGGCACGATTTTCTTCGCCCGGACCTTCGTATGCAGCCGTGAAGTTCCTTTTTACAGGTTTACCATTTAAATAGAGCACTTTGTTGTAATAAGCAATATGGTCACCGGGTAAACCGATTACACGCTTAATATAATCGATGGATGGATCACGTGGGTACCTGAAGACCACAACATCACCACGCTGCGGATCATCTATTGCCACCATCTTGGTGTTAAATACCGGCATGCGGATACCATAGGAAAATTTATTCACCAGGATAAAGTCACCGATATACAGGGAGGGTATCATCGAGCCCGATGGGATCCGGAATGGCTCGACCAGGAAACCACGCAATAAAAATACAATAAGCAATACCGGGAAGAAGGATCGGGCATACTCGACCAGCACCGGCTCTTTACCCGAACGCACTGTGCCCAATGACTCCGAACTGTATTCATATGGGTTGTTTTTTCTTTTTGGTGCCAGCAACCAGCTGTCCAGGCCCCAGACAATACCGGTAATCAGGGCGCCTATCATTAGAAAAAATGCAAAATCAAATGTCATGTTCGATACTCTTTAATCACTATCAATTTTCAAAACAGCAAGGAATGCTTCCTGTGGAATTTCCACCTTACCAAACTGTTTCATGCGTTTTTTACCTTTTTTCTGCTTATCCAGCAGTTTTCTCTTACGTGAAACGTCACCACCATAACACTTGGCCAGTACATTTTTACGCAGGGCCTTAACCGTACTCCTGGCAATAATATGACGACCTATAGCGGCCTGTATGGCGATATCAAACATCTGTCGGGGAATCAGTTCGCGCATCTTGTCGGCCACTTCACGACCACGACGCTGCGCCTGGTCCTCATGGAGAATCACGGCCAGGGCATCTACTTTCTCACTATTGATCAGTATATCGACCTTGACCATTTTTGCTGCCTGGAAGCATTTGAAATCATAATCGAAGGAGGCATAGCCCCGGCTCACTGATTTCAGGCGATCAAAGAAATCCATGACCACTTCAGATAAGGGCATTTCATAGGTCAGGGTCACCTGGCTACCCATATACTGCATGTTTGTCTGTACGCCGCGCTTATCAACACAGAGGCTGATGACACTACCCAGGTACTCCTGGGGTACCAGGATATGGGCGGTAATAATCGGCTCACGAATTTCAGCTATGTAATTCGGCTCAGGTAAGTCAGCCGGGTTATGGATCTGGATGACTTCATCTTTGGTGGTGAGCAATTCATAGACCACCGTCGGCGCCGTGGTAATGAGTGACAGGTCATACTCACGCTCCAGGCGCTCCTGCACAATTTCCATGTGCAACAGACCAAGGAATCCAATACGGAAACCAAAGCCCAGTGCCGAGGAGTTTTCTGGCTCATACTGCAGCGCTGAATCATTCAGTGTCAGTTTTTCCAGGGCTTCACGGAAGTCATTAAAATCATCCGCCTCCACCGGGAACATGCCGGCAAATACCCGGGGCTGGACTTCCTTGAAGCCCGGCAGGGCTTCTGTCGCAGGCCGGTCAGTCAGTGTGATGGTATCGCCGACTTTTGCAGAATCGATTTCCTTCATGCCGGCAATAATATAGCCCACCTGCCCGGCCGACAGCTCACTACTCTCGGTGCGCTTGGGGGTAAAGATGCCAACACTATCGACGCCAAAACTTCGACCGGTGGACATCACCTGCATTTTATTCGATTTCCTGATACGGCCGTGCTTGATCCGCACCAGGATGATGACGCCAACATAGGGATCGAACCATGAATCCACAATCAAGGCCTGCAGGGGTGCATCGGGATCACCCACGGGCGGCGGAATCTGCTTCACCAGTCGCTCCAGCAGCTCATCTATACCTATACCCGACTTGGCGCTGACCCGGCAGGCATCGTGGGCCTCGATACCAATAATATCTTCGATTTCCTGGCTCACACGATCCGCATCCGCTGCGGGCAGATCGATTTTATTGAGCACGGGCATCACTTCCAGACCCAGGTCAATCGCGGTATAGCAATTGGCCACGCTCTGCGCCTCTACACCCTGGGAGGCATCGACCACCAGCAATGCACCCTCACAGGCCTCGAGGGAACGGGAGACCTCATAGGAGAAATCCACATGTCCGGGGGTATCGATGAAATTCAGCTGATAGACCTCACCATCCGAGGCCTTGTAGTTGAGGGTTACACACTGCGCCTTGATGGTGATACCACGCTCACGCTCGATCTCCATGGAATCAAGCACCTGCCCCTTGGTACCCATTTCACGCGCCGTCAGGCCACCGCAGGTTTGAATAAAGCGGTCAGCCAGTGTGGATTTCCCGTGATCGATATGAGCAATAATGGAAAAATTACGAATATTCTGCATTAGTTATCTGTACTGCCTAAGGCCTGCAATAATGCAGCCTGATCTAAAAAGTAATGACAAATTTGCTGTTCACCCAGGGTAACAACCGGCACCAGTGTACCGTATTGCCTAACCAGCTCCGGGTCTGCATCTATATTTACGAGTTCGATCTCGAAGTGATGCTGTTGCTGTAATAGCCTCAACTGCTCGAGAAGGTCCTCACACAGGTGACAGCCGTGACGGATATAAACCCTGAAACCTGTCACCTGTCCTGCTCACTCACTCTGGGGAATTTTCAGTACAATGAACTGATCCGCGCCCTGGCGGTGAACCAGAACCGGAATCATACGGCCTGTGGGCAGTTTGGCAACTATTTTCCTGAACTCTGCTGCATTTTCTACATTTTTTCGATCAATTTGCAGGATAATATCCCCCGGACGCAGGCCGGCACGTTGACCAATACTGTCCGGGGAGACCTGGTCGATGCGCACACCACGACCCAGCTCGGCCTGGGTTTTTGCATCCAGCGACGATACGCTCAGGCCAATGCGGTTGACCGAAGGGCCCTTGGGTGCCTCAGCGGCCGCATCACCTTCTTCTGGTAACTGCTCTATAACCAGCTTGATCTCTTTAGTCCTGCCATCGCGCAATAATTTTATCCTGGCCTTTTCACCCACCTGGACACGCCCCACCAGTGGCGGCAAATCCGAAGAATCAATAATCGCCTGGCCATTAAAGGCGAGGATCACATCACCGGCCCTGATACCGTATTTTTCCGCCGGACTCCCCTCGATAACCTGTGATACCAGTGCACCCACCGGCTTGTCGAGACCAAAGGACTCCGCCAGTTCCTGGGTAACCTCCTGTATATACACCCCCAGCCAGCCACGGGTTATCGTGCCACCGGCCTTAATCTGTTTGACTATATCCATCGCCACTTCGATGGGTATGGCAAAAGACAGCCCCATAAAGCCACCGGTACGGCTATAAATCTGGGAATTGATACCGATCACCTGACCCTGCAGGTCAAACAGGGGACCACCCGAGTTACCCGGGTTAATAGCGACATCGGTCTGGATGAAAGGCACATAACTGGCCCTGGGGAGGTTGCGCCCCTTGGCACTGACAATACCGGCAGTGACGGAATGATCAAAACCGAAGGGTGAGCCTATCGCCAGCACCCACGAACCCACCTTTATTTTTTCCGAAGAACCAATCTTTACCACGGGTAACTTATCGGCATCCACTTTCAACAGAGCGACATCGGTGTATTTATCGCTACCAATGACCTCCGCCTTTAATTCACGCTTGTCACTCAGGCGCACCATAATTTCATCCGCATCGGCAATTACATGGTGGTTAGTCAGGACATAACCATCCGCCGACAGGATAAAGCCCGAACCCAGGGAACTGGCATCTTCGGGCCGTGGCGGCATTACGCCTTCATCATCAAGAAAATGTTTAAATAATTCACCGAAGGGTGAGTGCTCCGGGATATTCAATTTACCCCAGGGGTGCCCTTCCACTTCTTTATGCGTTGTACTGATATTAACCACGGCGGGACTGTACTGCTCAACCAGCTCAACAAAATCGGGTAAGGCCTGTGCCATTACCTTCAGGGGCAAAACAGCGAGAAGGGTAACTAGTATCGACCAGCGAAAACAGCCCAGCAACATATGAACCTCTCAGAGATGGAATAGCAGATAAAATAAAAGTGAATCAGGGTGCCAGCATGGTATCACGATGAGGCAATACTGTATGCACTCTACGTAACATGTGGGGATTGATGGCAGACTTAACACGCCGGTTTGTAATATAGAAACGCGTGATCATTAAAGCCGAAACAAAACCCAGCACAGCACCGAGTATGGCCAGCAATTCCGTGTTCATATCCTGCGTCGATGCCCAGTATTCCGCAATCACCGCAAACACTAACATCATCACCAGTGGCAGGGCATAAACCATGAGCGAACCCTGCACCAGTGCATTTTCATTCAGCCCCAGTACAACCTCATCGCCCAGTTTGGCATTGAGTGTGTTCTGGATACGGATCTGGCTACTGCGCTGACCCACAACTTTGGCCAGTACCGAGGTACCACAACCCTGCTTAACACGACAGGACTGACAGGCAGAACGACGCTGTGTCTGTAACAGTACGTCACCACCCTCGACGGCTACCACAATCGCAGTCTCTTCAATCATGTTTAACCGCCTCGACTGACTGGCCAATCATGCGCACCGTTGCAACGGGCACCTCACCGATGGCTGTAATGTGATTACCCTCGCGATGGAAACTGTAGGCATTCACCGCACCCATGGATGAATCACCCATGAGCGATGTTTCATCACTAGTGTGTTTTTCTATAAACACCGAGACCGATGCCATACCATCACTGTAAACCAGATGATGCACCGGCTCCTGGGCACCGGTATTTATACTCATCCGTGTGAGCATAAAACCGGCAGGCAATTTTTTTGCCTGCCATTGATGTGTCAATGACTGTTGACGCCCCTCATCCAGGTCGACCTGCTTAAAGCCTTTAAATGCATCCATGGCCAGCGCATTGTCAGGCAACTGATCGATAATACTCAGCTCACTAAACATAAGCTGTTCGACAACATTTAATTTTTCATCCAGCAGGTCGCATCGCAATAACAGTCCCGTGTCTTTATCGAGCCAGAACTTAAAGCCATAACGGTACTGGTCCTTCGGTGTTAACTGCAGCGTCTCTGCATCCCTGTTGGCCACACGGGAAGCACCCATAAGTTTTAACTTATAGAATTTTTTCAGTAACTCAATATTATCGGGCAGCTGTGGATGCAGGGATGATGCATCCAGGTTGTGGCTGACCGTCACCAGGTGACGCTGTGGAAAGATAGTAGTGACCTGGTCCTGTTGCCGGATTACCTGGCGTGGCTCACCGGTGAGTGACTCCATGCTCTCCCAGACACCCTTGTCATTCTTGCCATGCTGTACACGCATCGCATCCAGCTGGTCCGCATGGCGAACCACCAGTACACCTTCGTAATTATTATTTTTTGATGCCTGCATCATTTTTTTCAGCAACACATCCAGCTCGTCGGCCTGCACGAGCGATGACAGCAATACGGAGAGGCTGAAAAAAAAGGATAGCAGGATACGCATCAGGGTTTAGCTGGCTCATCAAAACCAACCACCCTGGCATTAGGTATAACGCCCTGCATACCCGTCTGTCCCGCATAGCCCGAGTGATCGATGATGTACTTACGCAGCTGTTGATTACGTAACTGCGCAGCCTGGCTATCAAGGGTTGAGGCAGCACGTACATTGACCGCGATGGCCGGGTTAATGGGTGTAACACTGGCAACATTGACGGGCTGGGGAGCGATCACCTGCTGCGCGGCCAGTGATGGCGTATTATCTATGCTATCGGTTTCAAGGCTACGGAATGACACCACCGTCACCACCGCAACGGATGCCGCTACTGCTATACCGGACAGGGGGCGCAACCAGGCAGAAAAATTAAATACACCGGGTTTAGCTATCACCGCGACATCATCCATGGCCGGCTCCTGCTCAATGGCTCGCTGTACCGCACCCGATACATCCATAAATGATGCCTGGTTCATCTCGCCACGCATCGCCTCACCCGCCAGCCGGTAACGTTTTATACGTGCGGCATCATCCAGCGGATCGCGCTTAAGGTCCTGCATAAACTCATGCAACTCCTTAACGTCTAGTGCGTCATCCAGTAATGCGGAAATTTTTTCGTCTCGATTTGTCATAATTAAGACCTCAACCTATTCATTATCAAGCAGCGGCCTGAGTTTTATATCAATGGCTTCACGGGCCCTGAAAATCCGTGAACGCACGGTACCAATGGGGCAATCCATGACCTCTGCAATGTCTTCATAACTCAGGCCTTCCATTTCACGCAGGGTAATGGCATCTTTCAGGTCATCGGGTAATTCGACTATGGTTTTATTAATGACCTGTTTAATCTCCTCGGCAAGTAATTCTCGCTCCGGTGTTGCGTATTCCCTGAGCCAGTCGCCACTGTCATACTGCTCTGCATCCTGGGCATCCACCGCGGACGTTGTCACTCGCCGGCCTGACGAGACCAGGTAATTTTTTGCGGTATTGATCGCGATACGGTACATCCAGGTATAAAAGGCACTGTCGCCACGGAAGTTTTTCAGGGCACGGTAAGCTTTGATAAAGGCCTCCTGCGCCACATCCTGAACCTCGTCAGAATTGCGTACAAAACGGCTAACCAAATTAATAATTCGCTGCTGGTATTTTAATACCAGGATATCGAACGCACGCTTATCGCCCTGCTGTACTCGCTCTACCAGAGCCTGGTCAATTTCTCGCTCGCCCATCCGGGCCTGTCCTCCGCTGGGCACATCCTGTGCCTGTTTAGTGTGACTCTCATAGCCTACTATAGTTCGTTTAGGCTGGATGCTACAATCTGGTGTAACATCTGGCCTGAAAGGCAGAACCATACCTGATTCACATACTGACATAAAGACTCAACCTTATCGATGCCCAAGAATTTAAACAATAGACAACCATTTCGCCACGAGGTTCTCATAATAGGCGGTGGCGCAGCAGGATTGAGTCTGGCGCTACGCCTGGCCCCCCATGCAAGTGTCGCAGTGATTGCCAAGGGCCCGGAGAATGCCGGCAGTACCTACCACGCCCAGGGGGGTATATCCGCTGTACTCAGGGACGAAGATTCCTTCGAATCCCATATCCAGGACACGCTTAATGCCGGTGGTGGCCTGTGTGATGAGCAGGCGGTACGCTTTACCGTAGAACACGGGCCGGAGACTATCCGCTGGCTGGCCGAGCTGGGGGTACCCTTTACCGCCGACAAGCACAAGGATGGCAGCAAACACTACCACCTGACCCGTGAGGGCGGCCACAGCCACCGCCGCGTCATCCATGCGGCAGATGCCACCGGCAAGGCGCTGGAAACCACCCTGATCAACCATGCACGCCATGAAAAGAATATCGAGCTACTCGAAGACCATATTGCGGTTGACCTGATCACCGGCAGCAAACTGGGACTCAAACATAACCGCTGTATTGGTGCCTATGTACTCAACAAGTCACGCGGCCATGTGGAGACCTTCCAGGCCCGCTTCGTGGTACTCGCCACCGGCGGTGCCAACAAGGTCTACCTCTATACCACTAACCCCGATGGCTCCACCGGTGATGGTATTGCCATGGGCTGGCGTGCGGGCTGCCGGGTGGCCAACATGGAATTCATGCAGTTCCACCCGACCTGCCTGTTTCATCCTTCCGCCAAGTCCTTCCTCATCAGCGAGGCACTGCGTGGCGAAGGCGGCAAGTTAAAACTGCCCAACGGCAGGCGCTTTATGGATCGCTTTGATAAACACGCCGAACTGGCCCCCCGTGACATCGTCGCCCGTGCCATCGACCATGAAATGAAACGCCTCGGTGCAGACTGCATGTACCTCGACATCAGCCACAAGCCGGCGGCCTTTATTACCTCCCACTTCCCGACCATTTATGCCAAATGCAGGGAACTGGGTATAGACATCACCAAACAGCCCATACCCGTGGTGCCCGCGGCCCACTACACCTGTGGCGGCATTATGACCGACCTCAACGGCTGCACCGATGTTGACCACCTCTACGCTATAGGCGAGACCGCCTTTACCGGCCTGCACGGTGCCAATCGCATGGCCAGCAACTCGCTACTGGAATGCCTGGTATTTGCCCAATCGGCCAGTGACCACATCAAATCACAGCTGGCGGATGACTATGAATGGGATGAGATCCGCCCATGGGATGAAAGCCGGGTCACCAATTCCGATGAAGAAGTGGTGGTTTCCCATAACTGGAATGAGCTGCGCCACTTCATGTGGGACTATGTCGGCATAGTTCGCACCGATAAACGCCTGCAGCGTGCCAAGCGGCGCATTGATTTATTACTGTCGGAGATCGATGACTATTACGGCAACTTCCGCATCACCAATGATTTGATTGAACTGCGTAATCTCGCCGTGGTCGCCGACTTAATTATCCGCTGCGCGATGCAGCGCAAGGAAAGCCGCGGCCTGCATTACACCCTGGATTACCCACAGACCGATGACACCAAACCGGCTGAAAACACCATTTTGAAGCCCAGTAAATAAAAGAGAAAAATAGATGACGAGCCTCCCCCTGATTATTGAACCCGATGAACTCGAACAGCACCTGGCCGATGACAAGCTCCTGCTGGTTGACCTGAGCAAGCACAGCCAGTATCTACAGGCCCACATTCCCGGCGCCGTATTCCTCGATTACGCCTATGTCACCGCCATCAGCAAACCCACCATGGGCCTGCTACCCGATGCCGAGCGCTTCGGCCACATCCTGTCGACCCTGGGCATGACCGAAGACACCCACGTCGTGGCCTATGACGAAGAAGGTGGCGGTAAGGCCGCCCGCCTGATCTGGACCCTGCACGCCATGGGGCATTTCAAGACCTCGCTACTCAATGGCGGCATCATCAGCTGGTTCAAAGAAGAGCATCCACTGGTGGCCGATGTGACACACAGCGCACAGACCAACTACGCGGTCAGTTACACCCATATGGATGTGGTTGCCGACACCGATTACATTTTACAGAACCTGCAAAACAGCGATGTCGCCCTGCTGGATGCACGTAGCGAAGGTGAATACGACGGCAGCAAAAAATTTGCCGAACGTGCGGGACGCATCCCCGGCGCGATTCGCTTTGAATGGACCGATGGCATGGATGAAGCCCGGCACTACCGTCTACTGCCCGACGCCGAACTCAAATCAAAACTGGATGCACTCGGGCTCACCGCCGACAGGGAAATTATCGTGTATTGCCAGACCCACCACCGTTCAGCCCTGTCCTATGTGATGCTGAAACACCTGGGCTATGAACGGGTCAGGGGTTACCCGGGGTCCTGGTCGGAATGGGGTAACCGGGCGGATACGCCTGTAGAAATATAATACGCATTCCCACGCAGAGCGTGGAACGAGGGATAAAAAGAGCGTAAGAACGAGGGATAGTGAGCACGCTCCAGCACCCACACTCCTGGTTCCCACGCTCCGCGTGGGAACCATACCCGGCCAGAACATAGGAAATTTTCTCATTTCTCGTTCCCTCACTAAGCATAATAACGCCCATACTGTATGCTCGTTCCAGATGACAGATCAAAATAAGGAATCCACTTCATGGGACGAAGTCGCTACCAGTTCACCGACAACAAACTACCACATTTTGTAACTCTCACCGTACTTCACTGGATACCTGCATTTACTCAACCAGCAACCGTCAACATCCTGCTCGACTCACTCCGATTTCTTCAAAATGAAACCCTCAAACTTTACGCCTTTGTTATTCTGGAAAATCACATACATAGGGTTGCGCAAAGCCAGAACCTGCAAAAAGATATGATGCGATTTAAATCCCACACCGCACGAAAACTAATCCCGTATTTTCAGAAAAACCACATAAGAACCATTCTCGACCAACTGATGTTTTATAAAAAAGCACATAAGACAGATCGTAATTACCAGTTCTGGCAGGAAGGTGTACACCCTGAATGGATACAGAATAACAAGATGCTAGAACAGAAAGTGGAATACATTCACAACAACCCGGTCAAACGAGGCTATGTTGATTTACCGGAACACTGGCGTTATTCAAGTGCACGAAATTATCAGGGTGAAACCGGTTTGATTCAGGTATGCAAGGAGTGGTAATTATGGTGCCCATGCTCTGTGAGAGAACCTCTGACTGCACGAGAGCCTGAAGCCTGTGCATTCCCACGCAGAGCGTGGGAACGAGGAAAAAGGAATGAGGGTACGAGTGAGAGTACAAAATTTCTGGTTCCCACGCTCTGCGTGGGAACCCCTACCCCACTACCCGCTAAATTTTCAAAACATGCTCACGGTAATACACCAGCTCGGCAATAGAGTCCTTAATATCATCCATCGCCAGGTGCGATGAATCTTTCACGAACCCCTTGTAGACATCGGGCGCCCAACGTCGTGCCAGTTCCTTAATCGTACTCACATCCAGGTTACGGTAATGGAAAAATGATTCCAGCACCGGCATATAATTAACCATGAAACGACGATCCTGGCAGATGGTGTTGCCGCACATGGGCGAGGCACCCTTGTCTACATATTGCGCCAGGAAGGCAATGGTCTGCTGCTCGGCATCGGTGGCAGAAAATTGGCTGTCTTTAACGCGCTGTGTTAAACCGGATTTACCGTGTTGATTAGTGCACCATTCATCCATGCCATCAAGAACATCATCCGGCTGGTGGATAGCCAGCATCGGGCCTTCCGCAAGAATAATCAGGTTTTTATCGGTCACAATAGTGGCGATTTCGATAATCACATCATTCTGTGGATCCAGCCCGGTCATTTCCAGGTCGATCCAGATTAAGTTCTCGTTATCCACGTTTGCCATTGCCGCCCCTTCAACTTTGCTTCATGTCTAAAAAATATCACAGTAGAACATTTTGCCCAGAAAAGCGATAATTGGGCCACTTTGATTTATGGGGACATGCTGAATGCATAGTTTTGCACTGCTTTTTCTGGTTTTTTTCGGCCTTTCACTGGCCATTCGTTTCTGGCTCAGCCAGCGCCATATTGCACACATTCAGCAACACAGGGGGGCCGTACCTGCCGCCTTTAATGAAAAGATCTCACTGGACGAACACCAGAAGGCCGCCGACTATACCAGCACCAAGGTACGTTTTGGTCGCTGGCCGATGCTCTACGATGCGGCGCTACTGTTAATCTGGACCTTTGGTGGTGGACTGGAGTGGCTCGATCAAAGCTGGCGCGTGATGGCGCTTGATCCCATATACACCGGCATTGGCGTGCTACTGAGTTTGACCCTGGTGTCATCGCTACTGGACCTGCCGTTTTCACTCTACAGCACCTTTGTTA
>JAOUMO010000009.1 GCA_029881425.1 Gammaproteobacteria bacterium | reverse complement strand
TGTGCCAAACGCAGACTGTGCGTAATCCGTTGTCATTGCCACTTCCATTAATGCACCCGGCTTGGTGCGCTCACCTTTTTTATCACGGGTAGAGATAAAGGCCTCTGTCACTTCCACATCGGTCATACCCAGGTCACGACCGATACGGTTGTAACGCATGTACTCTGCCGCATGGCAACTCAGACAATAGTCAGCAAATGTCTTTGCACCACGTTTCAGCGATGCAGTATCACTCAGGTTGATGGGTGCCTGATCAAGATGCACACCACCACCAGCAGCCACCGCCAGCATAGGAAAGGCGATGAAAAATATACTTAGTAGCTTCTTCATTTCGTAATCCTCTCCGGTACTGGTTTGGTTTTTTCATTCTTCGACGTAATGTAAAGCGCAACGAAGAAACCAAAATATATGATACTGAAAATCTGTGCAGCAAGTGTTTTACCCGGTGTTGCAGGCTGCATACCTAACCAGCCCAGCGCTACGAAGGAAATAACAAAGGCAGCAAGTAACAGCTTGAACATACCCGAACGATAACGGATAGATTTAACCTTGCAGTTATCCAGCCACGGCAACAGGAATAACACGACAATCGCAGCACCCATGGCGATTACACCTAACAGTTTGTCAGGTACCGCTCGCAGGATTGCGTAGAAAGGTGTGAAATACCAGACCGGTGCAATATGCTCAGGCGTCTTCAATGGATCAGCCGGCGTGAAATTCGCGTATTCCAGCAGGTAACCACCACCTTCAGGGGCGAAGAACAGTACCGCAGCAAAGAACATAAGGAAAACAATCACACCGACGATATCTTTTACAGAATAGTAAGGGTGGAAGGGTATGCCATCCAGCGGGATACCATTAGCATCCTTGTTTTTCTTGATTTCGATACCTTCAGGATTGTTAGAACCCACTTCATGCAGTGCAATAATATGAGCAACAACCAGGCCCAGCAGGACGATAGGCAGTGCAATAACATGCAGCGCAAAGAAACGATTCAGGGTCGCATCCGATATGACGTAGTCACCACGAATCCACAATGTTAATGGATCACCGATAATCGGTAAGGCGCCGAACAGTGAAATAATAACCTGCGCACCCCAGTATGACATCTGGCCCCATGGTAACAGGTAACCCATAAAGGCTTCTGCCATCAATGCCAGGTAAATAAACATACCGAACAGCCATACCAGTTCACGTGGTTTCTTGAATGAACCGTACATCAGGCCACGGAACATGTGCAGGTAAACCACGACGAAGAAGGCCGTTGCACCGGTTGAATGGATATAACGGATCAACCAGCCGTAAGGTACATCACGCATGATGTATTCAACGGAGGCAAATGCCAGCGCACCATCGGGCTTGTAGTGCATGGTCAGGAAAATACCTGAAACAATCTGGATCACCAGCACCAGCAGTGCGAGTGAACCAAAGAAATACCAGAAGTTAAAAATTCTTTGGTGCGTAGTATTCGGCAAGATGTTCATTCCACATCTTGCTCAGTGGGAAGCGATCATCAACCCATCCTAATAATTTTTGCATTAGGCTGCTCCTCCATCTTCACCAATCAGTATGGTATTTTCACTCTTGTAATAATGCGGAGGTACTTCCAGGTTCAGCGGTGCAGGTACGCCAGAATACACACGACCTGCAAGGTCAAATTTTGAACCGTGACATGGGCAGAAGAAGCCACCTATCCAGTCTGCACCCAGGTCAGCGGGAGCAACTTCAGGGCGATGAGTTGGTGAGCAACCCAGGTGAGTACAGATACCGACCATCACCATGATTTCTGGCTTGATTGAACGTGCAGGATTACGTGCATATTCAGGCTGCTGATTATTTTCCGAAGCAGGATCACGTAGACCCGCATCCAGCGTTGTTAGCTCTTCCAGACTTTTCTTGGAACGCTTAACAATCCAGACGGGCTTACCACGCCATTCAACGGTAACTTTCTGACCTTCCTGCAGCTTGCTGATATCAACTTCAACCGGCGCACCTGCAGTTTTAGCACGTTCACTGGGTGACCACGATGCAACGAAGGGAACAGCAACAAAACCTGCACCAACAGCACCTACCACAGCAGTACTAGCTGTCAGAAAACGGCGTTTATCTCTATCTACGCCCTCTGTAGCCATGTGTACCTCTCTTAGACTAATTAAGTGATTAAAACTGTATTCCTGACACATCAACCCGAGTCGAAACACGGGCGTCATCCAGGAACATGAATTCAAGGCTTTCTTTAAAAAAAACCGCGCCTTTCCGCATGAAAAGGCGCGCAGTATCATAGCTGATTTGGCTATTTTAGCCAAGTCTTATTTATTTTTTTATATATAAATCAGTTATTTATTGAGATATCGCAATATGCAAATACTGTAAATGATGTAGTCCGTATTAAACGACAAGCCTGTCATCAAGAACAGATCGGACTATCCAGCGACACTATAACCCACCACTATACCGGGTTGGGGATATCAATAAATACGTACTCAAGTCCAAACTGACTGGCCAGATGACGGCCCAGCGCCTGCACCCCATAGGACTCGGTCGCGTGATGGCCCGCTGCGAAATAATGCACATCCAGTTCACGTGCCAGATGGAAGGTCTGTTCAGAGACCTCACCACTAATATAGGCATCAACACCCAGTGCCGCCGCCTGCTCGAAATAATTCTGGGCACCACCCGTACACCAGGCAAGGCGTCGAATCGGCTGCTGGCTAGTGGAACACAGGTGCAAGGGGGGGCGCCCAAGTACGGTATTAATATGCAGGGATAACTGGTCGGCAGTCTGGCTTTCGTTCAAGTCACCATACCAGAGCAACCCAGCGGCAGGCCCCTGATTGACCACACCTTTCACCTCAACCCCCAGCAATCGCCCAAGCTCGGCATTGTTACCATAGTCCTCATGGGCATCCAGTGGCAGGTGATAGGCCAGCAGGCTGACATCATTTTTCAACAGGCAGGCGATACGTTTTTTCTTCAGGCCGACAATCGATGCATCCTCCCCTTTCCAGAAATAACCGTGATGAACCAGCACCAGGTCGGCCTGCTGCGCCAGCGCCTGCTCCAGCAGCGACTGGGACGCGGTAACGCCGGCAATAATTTTTTTTACCTCAGCTTTTCCTTCAACCTGGAGCCCATTTGGGCAATAATCACTGAAATTCTGCACCTGCAGCAGCTCATCACAATAATCAACAATCTGCGTTAGCTGGGTCACCATGCCCTCCGGATAGCTGGAACTATGTTAAAAAAATTACATTCTACACATTTTCTGTTTGGCTGGGTGATTGTGGGACTGATTATGGGCGGGGTATTTCTCAGTATCTGGCCGAGCCCGACAAACAAGGACAAACTGCCAGCCCCTGACGACATCACTACACCAGTGTATCCCGCCTCCTACGCCGATGCGGTCAGCAAGGCGGCGGCTGCCGTGGTCAGTATCCAGGCCTTACATCAAATCAACCAGCCACGCACCCTGCTGGAGCAACTACAGGGCGTACCCGGAAAGACACACCTGCGCCCCAACCAGGGCTCTGGCGTAATCATTGATCACGAGGGCCACATTCTAACCAACTACCACGTGATTGCCGATGCAACCGAGATCCTGGTCACCCTGAATGATGGCCGCCAGTTTGTCGCCTCTGTTGTCGGCGCAGACCCGGATACCGACCTCGCCGTGATCACCATCAAACTGGAGAAGCTACCCAATATTATTTTCGCCGAGAGCCACAGGATTCGTGTTGGGGATATTGTACTCGCCATAGGTAATCCCTTTGGCATCGGCCAGACGGTGACCCAGGGCATCATCAGCGCAACCGGCCGTGACCGTGTCGGCCTCAACACCTACGAGAACTTTATCCAGACCGATGCAGCGATCAACCCCGGCAACTCCGGTGGTGCACTGATCAACACGCGCGGTGAAATTGTTGGCATCAATGCCGCCATGTTCAGCCAATCAGGCAGCTTCCAGGGCATCAGTTTCGCCATACCGACCGACATGGCCCTTAAGGTGGTGAAACAGATTATTCAATACGGCGGCGTCATTCGAGGCTGGCTGGGTGTAGAGGGCGTTGATCTGAATCCACAAATGCTCGAACGTCTCGGACTAACTGATATCCAGGGGGTACTGGTAACCGATGTGTTTACTAACGGGCCAGCCGATAAGGCAGGGATTATTCGTGGCGATATTATTACCCATATCAACAATACCCTGATGCGTGATGCCCGTGACATGCTCGACATCATTGCCCAGGGCCGACCCGGTGATAGCATTGAAATCAACGGTATCCGCAAGGGCCAGAGCTTCAATACCAAAGTAACACTGGCGCAACGACCACAGGAAAGTCGCTAATGCCTATTAAAAAAGTCTTAGTCCGCAAATAAACGTGAATGAACGCAAAACATTTATAGAGCACTGTGCGCTGGCGGCGCACAAACAAAACATTCACATTGATTGACATTCATTTGCGGACTCATTCTCTTAAGCTTCAACCTGCCAGCAAGATTTTATTCAAACTAACCAGCAGGGCCTGGTTTTCCTCCGGTGTACCCACGGTGATACGCAGGCATTGTTCAAGCATGCCACCGGAGGGGTGCAGGTTTTTAATTAAAATACCCGCATCTTTCAGCGCCGCAAACACCGCATTGGCATCCCCGACCTTTAGACGAACCAGGATAAAATTGGCGCGACTGGGAAAGACCTCAAGACCATCAAAGGCAGCCAGTTCTGTAAGCAACCATTCACGCTGTTGACGAATGGTTTTTGCCTGCTGCTCGAACACATCTGCATGCTGCAATACAAAGGACGCCGTCATTTGCGTCAACACATTAATGTTATAGGGCAGGCGCACCTTATCAAACTCGGCCAGCCATTTTTCCGGCCCCGCCAGCAAACCCAGGCGCAAACCCGCAAGCCCCATTTTTGAAACCGTGCGCATCACCAGTAAATTATCAAACTCACCCAGCCGGCCCATGAAGCTGGTACAGGCAAAGGGATGATAGGCCTCATCGATGACGACCAGCCCTGGCGACGCCTTTATAATCTCGACAATGGCCGCCTCATCAAACAGATTAGCAGTGGGGTTGTTTGGATAGGCAAGAAAAATGAGTGCCGGCTGATGCCGTTTAATTGCAGCCAGCATGGCTTCGAGATCCAGTGAAAAATCAGTATTTAATGGTACCCCCACATAATCCATGGCGACAAAAGTGGCGATCATTTTGTACATCACGAAACCAGGTTCCGGGGCCATGATCACCCGCCCTTTTTCGGCTACCGACATCGCCATAATCTGGATCAGTTCATCCGAGCCATTACCCAAAATAACAGCCTGCCCCTCAGGTACGTCCATGACTTCGCGCAGGCGCCGCGTCAACTCTCGCGCAGATGGATCGGGATAACGATTCAGCGGCACATCGCGCATCAAATCCTGCCACTGACGAATTAAGCCATCCGGCAAATGAAAAGGATTCTCCATTGCATCCAGCTTAATCATCTCTCCCGGATCAGGCACATGGTAGGCCGACAGCGCCCGGATTTCTGCTCGTATCAATTCAGACATATGGGTAAATTATATTGCGGGTAATAAAAGTAGATAATAACAGATCTGGCCGAAAATAATTTTAAAAAACCACCTTGAATTCACAAAAAGCAGCCACACCTATTGGTTACAGCAATAAATGATTTCTTTTTGGAGGAAACACAATGAGCCTGATACGTCATAACCCATGGTCCCTTTTTGACCAGTTACAGACCGAGGTCAACCGTATGCACGGTTACCCGACTAAAGCCGATGATAATGGCGATGTCGTAACCAGCGACTGGACCCCTGCCGTTGACATCAAAGAGGAAAATGATCGTTACCTGTTGATTGCCGATATCCCCGGTGTAGATCCCAAAGATATCGACATACACATGGAAAATGGTGTTTTAACAATCAAGGGCGAACGTGAATCAGAAAAGAAAACCGAACGTGAAGGCTATAAACGCATCGAACGTAACCACGGTGTTTTCTATCGGCGTTTTACCATGCCAGAAGGCGTTAATGCCGATGCCATCGAAGCCAAAAACAACAATGGTGTACTCACTGTGAGCATCCCAAAACAGGAAGCCGCACAACCGCGTAAGATAACAGTTAGCTGATAAAGCATAAAATCTTAGTCCGCAAATGCACGAGAATAAACGCAAAAAATATTTTTCTTTTATTAGCGTGCGTTTGTGTTTACTTGCGAACTAAAGCTCTTGATTTTAAATATGGACTAACAGCACAAATAGACAGTCTATTTATTTTTCCACGAAGCATGACTGGCTACTAGATATAAATTTATCGCGCTTCATTTTTTATTTTTCCGCAACGGGAACATTTGTAAACGGTAACCAGCCTTCCCTGCTTACTATCAAACTGCTGTTCTTTATCCACTTCCCATTTGTGGAACCCACGTTTACATAAAATATGGCCTTTATGTTTCACCGAGGGTTTTATTTTTTTAAACTGAACTACATCGCCCATATTTTTGTCACGAAATCACCGGGCCACAAACCAACACATAGCCTTGTGGCCTATAGCTCCACCTCAGTCTTTACTCATTCTATATTCGGCTGAACGTGCGTGCGCCGTCAGGCCTTCACCATGGGCAAGTACTGATGCGGTTTTTGCCAGCTCCGATGCGCCGGCAGCCGAACAGTTAATCAGGCTGGAACGCTTCTGGAAATCATACACGCCCAGTGGTGATGAGAAACGCGCGGTACGCGATGTCGGCAACACGTGGTTAGGGCCGGCACAGTAATCGCCCAGTGCCTCGGCGGTATAACGCCCCATAAATATAGCGCCGGCGTGGCGAATTTTTTTCGCCCACTGGTCCGCATCGTCCATGGATAATTCAAGATGCTCCGGCGCAATGTAGTTGGCGACATCGATTGCCTGCTGCATGGTATCCGTGGTAATTAACACGCCACGCTCGGTTAAGGATTTTTTAATAATCTCGGCACGCGGCATGTCTTTAATTAATTTTTCAATGCTGGCCTTAACCTGCTCCACATAAGCGGCATCAGGACACACCAGGATCGATTGTGCATCTTCATCATGCTCAGCCTGTGAGAACAGGTCCATGGCAATCCAGTCGGGATCCGTCTTGCCATCGCAAACGACGCAAATTTCTGAGGGGCCCGCAATCATGTCGATACCGGCGGCACCAAACACCATACGCTTGGCCGTGGCCACATAGATATTACCGGGGCCTACGATCTTATCCACCTGGGGTATAGTTTCTGTACCATAAGCCAGTGCAGCTACGGCCTGGGCACCACCAATAGAAAAGACACGGTCGACGCCAGCAATCGCAGCAGCGGCCAACACCAGGTCATTGACCTCACCATCCGGCGTAGGCACCACCATAATGAGCTCGGGCACACCCGCGACCTTGGCAGGCACCGCATTCATGATGACCGACGAGGGATAAGCCGCCTTGCCACCGGGGACATATAAGCCGGCACGATCCATTGGCGTAACCTGCTGACCCAGCACCGTGCCGTCATCTTCCGTATAGGACCAGGAGTCTATTTTCTGGTGCTCCGCATAGGCACGCACACGGGCCGCGGCTTTTTCCAGCGCCTGTTTCTGCCCCGCGGGAATTCTATTGAGCGCCTCATCCAGTTTACTTAAGGGGATTTCCAGCTCGGCCATGTTGCTTGCCGTAAGGCGATCAAAGCGGTTGGTGTATTCGACCACCGCAGCATCACCACGGGACTTAACATCCTTCAATATAGAATTGACGGTATTAAAAACCTGGTCATCGGACACAGAGTCCCATGCCAGCAAGGCGTCCAGTTGTGTCCAGAAGTTGTCGTCGACTGCGTTCAGCTGCTTTATCGTTATCATACTTTTACTGCCTTGCGCATCTGCTCTACCATGGCCTGGATGCGATCATGTTTCATTTTTAATGAGGCCTTGTTAACGATCAGGCGTGAACTGATATCAGCTATATGATCCATCGGTTTGAGGCCATTCGCTTTCAGTGTATTGCCCGTATCCACCACATCTACAATTAAATCCGATAAGCCCACAATAGGCCCCAGCTCCATGGAGCCATACAGTTTAATCACCTCGACCTGCTTACCCTGCTCGGCAAAGTAACGGCGCGTAACATTGACAAACTTGGTCGCCACACGTAAACGCCCGCTGCCGGGTTTAAAATCATTCAGCCCGGCTGTCATTAATTTACAACGTGCGATATTTAAATCCACCAGCTCATACAGGCCTTCACCGCCATGCTCCAGTAATACATCTTTGCCGGCGACACCAATATCCGCTGCACCATATTGCACATAGGTGGGCACATCGGTGGCACGGATAATCACCAGTTTCACGTCATCGTGATTGGTATCCAGTATCAGCTTACGGCTTTTTTCCGGATCATCCTTCGGCGTGATGCCTGCCGCTTCCAGCAGGGGCAGGGTCTCTTTAAAAATACGGCCCTTGGAGAGGGCGATGGTAATAGTATTGTTCATAATTTACTGTATAAAGTTAAAGTATAAAATACAAAATAAATAAGCAATCAATCCGCTACACGACGAATTTTAGCACCCAGTGCCGAGAGCTTTTCCTCGATCAATTCGTAACCGCGATCGATATGGTAAATGCGCTGCACCTCCGTTTCACCCTCGGCCACCAGACCGGCGAGGATCAGGCTGGCGGAGGCACGTAAATCCGTGGCCATAATCGGCGCACCATTGAGCTTCTCAACACCACGCACTATGGCCGTGTTGCCCTCGACTTCGATATCGGCGCCCATACGCTGTAATTCCTGCACATGCATAAAGCGATTTTCAAATACGGTTTCAACAATAGTCGAGGTACCTTCAGCAATAATATTCAGGGCCATAAACTGGGCCTGCATATCGGTAGGAAACGCCGGATAGGGCGCGGTACGCACGCTCACTGCTTTCGGGCGTTTGCCCTTCATATCCAGCTCGATCCAGTCTTCACCGCAGGTAATTTCAGCGCCTGCATCACGTAATTTATCCAGTACCGCATCGAGCAACTTGGGTGACGTATCCTTGAGCTTGATCTTACCACCGGAGATAGCGGCGGCGACCAGGAAGGTACCGGTTTCGATACGGTCGGGCACCACCCTGTAACGGGTACCCTGCAGGCTCTCGACGCCTTCAATAGTAATAGTATCGGTACCGGCATTGGAAATTTTGGCACCCATGCTAATCAGGAAATTCGCCAGGTCAACCACCTCGGGTTCACGTGCCGCATTTTCCAGGATTGTCGTACCCTCTGCCAGCGCAGCCGCCATCATCAGGTTTTCAGTGCCCGTTACGGTCACCATATCCATCACGATACGGGCCCCCTTGAGCCGCTTGGCCTTTGCGATGATATAGCCATTTTTGACTTCTATATCCGCACCCATGTCCTGCAGGCCCTTGATATGGATATTCACCGGACGAGAACCGATGGCACAGCCACCGGGCAGGGATACTTCGGCATAACCGTAACGCGCCAGCAACGGCCCCAGTACCAGGATCGATGAACGCATGGTGCGCACCAGGTCATAGGGTGCTACCTGGGTGGTGATAGTGGAATTGTCCACTTCTACACTCAGCGTCTCGTCGATGACCACGGTCACACCCATACTCCCCAGCAGGGCGACGGTGGTGGTCACGTCCTGCAGGTGGGGGACATTTTCAACCACGGCCACACCTTCGGCCAACAGGGTTGCGGCCAGGATGGGTAAAACTGCATTTTTTGCGCCGGAGATACGAATCTCGCCTTGAAGGGTAACGCCACCCTGGATTAACAGCTTATTCATTCATTATTTCAACAATATGTAATGGTATTTATTCGATGGGTAAGAACTGCTCAATACCATAAGCTCGAGCAATTACCCGCAATTGCTCCGGGCGCCTATGATACTTGATTTTGAGGTGTTTTTGCTGAGCTATTTTCAGCCAGCCCCGCAACATCACCCCATAACAACCTTAAGATGATGTCTTCCTGTTCTTATCATCCAGCTTTTCAATCAGGCCATCCATGCCCACCTTACGGATATCCGAGGCGAAACTGTTGCGGTAATTGGTTACCAGGCTGATACCATCGATCTGGATGTCATACACCTTCCACTCGTTATCCTTTATCCTCAGGCGATAATCGATAGGGATGGCCGGGCCATTATCCTGGATAACCTGGGTTTTAACCGTCACCGTAATCTTGCCTTCTTCGGGTGGCGCATAGGGTAAGAATTCAATTTTCTGGTCAGTATAGGTCGTCAATGACTTGCTGTAGGTACGCACCAGCATGGTCCTGAAGGCATCGACAAAACGTTCCTGCTGTTGCGCATTGGCTGTGCGCCAGTTTTTGCCCAGCGCCAGCTTACTCATCGCCCTGAAGTCCAGGTGGGGAAGAATAATCTCGTTGACCATGGTATAGATCAGCTCCGGATCCTTGTCGAAGGCGGCCTTGTTATCCTTCAGGGTCTTCAGCACCTTGTCAGAAGTCTGCTTAATCAGGTCATCGGGACCACTGGCCCCGGCACGGGCAAGTTGCATGCTGAACATCAGTAGCAGCGAAAATACGACTACCCAACCTGTCTGTAACTGCTTTCTCATTCTTTATCTCTCCTCTGCCGCGGATCCTGGAACCGGTCCACCAAGGCATCACTGTGGCTATTGTATGACTTCCCGGCCAATTGTCACCTCATGTGTTCACATTTATTAAAGCGCCATTAACTCGGCCAGCTGCCTGAACCCGCGCAGTGTATCGATCGATAGCGCCTCATCGGCCAGGAAAAGGGCCTTTAAATTTACCCCCGCCCGCCGAGGCTCATCGGCAAAATTTTGTAGCCATGTCTTCTGCTGCCGTAAATCTGCCTGACCCAGGGACAACATCGCAACACCACTGCCCGCACGCACAGCCGGCCGCCAGATACGCCGTGACACCTCCACACCCGGATCAATAGAGTAACAGGGAATGTCGGTGTCTAAAGGCACAGCCCCCTGCATGACCAGGCCACCCAGCTTGTCGCCCAGCAAACCACACTGCGCCAGCAACAGACCTGTCATATCATCCTGTGCTGGCCATTGCAGGTAAAAACGAAAGCTGTCCGGCACCTCGTCATGCCACTGGCCAAAGTCACAGTCAGGCCGCAACAGCTCATCGGCGGGTACCAGTACCGTCGAAAACTCATTCGCGTAGTAGGATAGCTGCCAGTCTTCGGGCAGGTCCTCTGGATAAAAATCCTGTTGCCAGCCGCTGTGCCGCCAACCCAGGCTGCCTACGCGGAAATGCTCATCTTGAGGTTCTGCCTCAGCAGTAGAATCGTGTATCATTGCCCGCTCATTTATTACTATTCAAGTTGCCGTGACTATTTTAATCGACATTATTGCCATTCTGGCTGGCTTTGGCCTGCTCATCTGGAGCGCTGACCATTTTGTAACCGGCGCATCGGCGACCGCACGTAACCTGGGTGTTTCACCACTGGTTATCGGCCTGACTATCGTCGGCTTTGGCACCTCAGCCCCGGAAATGCTGGTAGCCTCATTTGCTGCCGCTGGCGGTAATCCGGGACTGGCGGTAGGTAATGCCATCGGGTCGAACATCACCAATATTGCACTGGTACTGGGTGTCACTGCAATACTCGTCCCCCTCAGCGTGCATTCGGCTATTCTAAAACGTGAATACCCCCTGTTATTTATCTCGACATTACTGGCCTGTGGCCTGGTTGTTTTTGACAATTACCTGGGCTGGATCGATGGCCTGCTATTTGCCAGTGCACTGCTACTGATCATGTTCTGGCTGGTCTACCAGGCCGCTACAAACCGTAATACGGACCCTATGATTGCCGAATATGAGCAGGAAATCCCCGAACACATGCCAATGAAAAAGGCGCTGTGGCTACTCGGCTCCGGCATAATCCTCTTACTCATCAGTTCAAAACTGCTGGTCTGGGGCGCAATCAATGTTGCCACCGCCTTTGGTATCAGCGACCTGATTATCGGCCTGACCATCGTTGCCATAGGTACCAGCCTGCCTGAACTGGCCGCCTCCATCATGAGCGCGAAAAAAGGCGAACACGACATTGCGATCGGCAATGTGATCGGCTCCAACATGTTCAATACACTGGGCGTACTCGGCGTGACCGGGTTGATCCAGCCCTCGGAACTGGCCAACGGTGTCCTCACCCGTGATTTACCACTCATGTTTATTCTTACGGTATTACTGTTTATCATGGCCTATGGTTTTCGCCAGGATGGCCGCATAAACCGCTACGAAGGCGGCTTTTTATTCAGTATTTTTATCGCTTACGAGATACTGCTCTACTTCACTGCAACCCAGTAGATAATTATGAATACGGAACACCTGAAACAACTCGGCCTTGCCGTGATAGAAACTGAAATGGCCGGCATTGAGCAACTCAAGAGCCGCATCGATGACAATTTTGTCAAAGCCTGTGAACTGATGCTGGCCTGTGAAGGCCGCGTGGTCATTACCGGCATGGGCAAATCGGGACACATTGGCAACAAAATGGCGGCTACCCTGGCCAGTACCGGCACCCCGGCCTTCTTTGTTCATCCGGGTGAGGCCAGCCACGGCGATCTGGGCATGATCACTGAAAAAGATGTCGTCATTGCCCTGTCGAATTCCGGAGAAACCGGTGAAATCCTCACCATCGTACCGATCATTAAACGCCTCGGGGTGCCACTCATTAGTATGACGGGTAAGCCTGCATCCACACTGGCGAGTGAAGCCAATATCAATATTGATGTCGGTGTTGAAAAAGAGGCCTGCCCACTCGGACTGGCACCCACCGCCAGTACCACTGTCGCACTGGTAATGGGTGATGCACTGGCCGTTGCCCTGCTGGAGGCTCGCGGCTTTACCGAGAACGACTTTGCCCTGTCACATCCCGGGGGCAGCCTGGGGCGTCGCCTGCTATTACACGTCGCCGATATCATGCATACGGGCGACGACATTCCCAGCGTATCGGCCAGTACCAGCCTGCGTGAAGCACTGCTGGAAATGACCCGCAAAAAACTGGGCATGACCGCCATAGTCGATGACAACAATAAGCTACTGGGCATTTATACCGACGGTGATTTGCGTCGCACCCTGGACACGAATATAGATATCCACACCGCGGATATACAGGCAGTGATGACACGTAACTGCAAGACCACCCACAAAAATATCCTTGCAGCCGAGGCATTAAAGGTGATGCAGGACAGTAAAATCAATGCTGTACTGGTTGTTGATGATGAGAATACACTCATCGGGGCACTGAACATGCATGACCTGCTGCGTGCCGGTGTGGTTTAAAGCAGGTAATCAGGAAAAGACAGGAGCTAACTTAAGCCGATGCAGGATATTCTCGAAAAAGCAGCCCGTGTAAAACTGATCATTTTTGATGTCGATGGTGTACTCACCGACGGCGCCCTTTTCCTCTGTGATGACGGCAAGGAATACAAGGCCTTTAATTCACGTGATGGTCATGGCTTCCGCATGCTCAGGGAAGGCAGCGATGTTGAGGTCGCCATTATTACCGGTCGCAGCTCCCGGGTCGTATCCCATCGCATGGAAGAGCTGGGCATCCAGCATGTCTACCAGGGACAACGCGATAAACGCCAGGCCTTTCAAGAGCTGCTGGCGAAAACCGGTATCAGTGCAGCTGAAGTGGCCTATGTCGGCGATGATGTCGTCGACCTGCCGATCATGAGCCAGGTCGGGCTCGCTATCTGCGTACAGGATGCACACCCCTTCGTCAAAAAACATTCTGACTGGATTACACCACATGTGGGTGGTCGCGGCGCGGGTCGAGACGTGGTGGAGATGATCCTGCAGGCCAGGGGGCGACTGGATGAAATGCTGGCTTCCTATATCAGCGAATAAACGCGATCCGACTATAGATTAGCGTCAACTTTATCTTTATGCTTCCCAGATGAGAACATCGATCAGCCTTATTATTGTCTTGATACTCGCCCTGTTTAGCCTGTGGTTACAGGAGGCATTCAAAGACGTTCCCATCATCGCCCCAAAAAAAGACAAACATTTCCCCGATTACTTTATGGAAAATTTTAGTCTGACCAAAATGAATACCGCTGGCCAGCCCGACTATATTTTACAGGCACGCAAAATGAAGCACTTTGCCGACGATGACAGCTCGGAACTGGACTACCCTGTTATCGAATTTAAACAGGACCAGGGGGACTGGTCGGTATCGGCCAATAGCGCCGTATTCATGCGCCAGGAAAATATTATTTTGCTATACACCAACGTACGCATACGCCGTGCCGGGTCAGCCAGCAATGCCCCCTTGAGTATTGATACGGGCTACCTGAAAATACACACCGAAAACCAGTTAGCAGAAACTGATCAACTCGCCCACATAAAAACCGGCGCGTTGGCGCTGGATACAAAAGGCATGGTGTTTGATAACCGGCAGGGTATACTCAAATTATTATCTGATGTCAGAGGCATTTATGATGCGCCCCGGTAATTTCCTGTATTTCCTAATCTTATTGCTACTCAGCAACGTGGTTATGGCGAAGACATCGGATGCCAATATGCCGGTCAACATCAGCGCTGACAGTGTAGAAATAAGAGAAAAAGAAGGCATCAGTATCTACCGTGGCAATGTCAATATCAGCAAGGGCAGCATGCTGATCCAGGGTGAACTGATCCATATTTATTCCGGTGATAAGGGACTCACCAAAATTCATGTTGAAGGTAAACCGGCACGATTCAGGCAGCTCAATGACCAGGATGAAGAAATCAGCTCACAAAGTGACGAAATGGAATATACAGCCGATGATGGTATTTTAACCCTGATCCGGAATGCCATCCTGGTCCAGAATTTAAATAACTTTAGTAGCCAGCATATAGTCTATGACACCAAAAATGATGTTGTACAGGCGGGCAAGGATGAAGCAAAGAACACAGATACCGAACCAGGGCGTGTCACTATTACCATCCAGCCAAAAACAAAAGAAAAGACCCAGCAATGAATATCCTGCGTGCAGACAGCCTGTTTAAACAGTTCGGTCACAAGAAGGTCGTCAACGATGTCTCGATGACGGTAAAAAGTGGTGAAGTGGTTGGTCTGCTGGGACCCAACGGCGCTGGCAAAACCACCAGCTTTTATATGATGGTGGGACTTATCCCTGCCAACCAGGGGCATATATTTCTAAATGACCGTGACATCACCCACCTGCCGATACACAAGCGTGCCAGCCTGGGCATAGGTTATCTGCCCCAGGAGGCCTCTATTTTCCGCAAGCTCAGCGTTGCCGACAATATCATGGCGATCCTCGAAACGCGCCATGGCCCGGATAAAAAACAACGCCTGCAACTATTGCAATCCCTGCTCGATGACCTGCAGATCGACCATATCCGTGACAACCTGGGCATCAGCCTCTCCGGCGGTGAGCGCCGCCGTGTAGAAATAGCACGGGCACTGGCGGCAGACCCCGCATTCATCCTGCTGGATGAGCCCTTTGCCGGCGTCGACCCTATCTCTGTACTGGAAATTCAACGTATAATTCAACAACTTACAGAACGAAATATTGGCGTATTGATCACCGACCACAATGTCAGGGAAACCCTGGGTATCTGCCAACGCGCCTATATCCTGAGTGCGGGACAGGTCATTGCCGAAGGTAGCCCGGAAAAAGTTTTAACCGACCAACAGGTAAAAGACGTGTATTTAGGTCAGAATTTTCGCCTCTAATAATGCTATGATTAAAACAGGCAAATCAGAAATGGCACAAGCCATGCATCCCCCTCTGATTTACAGTAGAATTAAGGCTAACGAAAGACAAGTCAACAACAATTAGAATGAAGCAGTCCTTACAGTTACGCATCGGTCAACACCTCACTATGACCCCCCAGTTGCAGCAGGCTATCAAGCTGTTGCAATTATCGTCATTGGAGCTGCAAACAGAAATCCAGCAGGCACTGGAATCCAATCCCATGCTGGAAATGGAAGACGAAAACCTGCATGAAGAAAACCCTGAATCCACCAGCGATAGAGTATCAACCGAAGGCAAGGACAGTGACTCGGCCTCGCAGGAAGAATTCAATGCCGCAGACAGCGTTATTGATATCAATAACAACCAGGAAATCCCCGACGACCTGCCCGTAGACAGTAACTGGGATGATATTTACGAACCCACGCAACAGGCATCCCAGTCCAGCGGTGATGATGACAAGGCCCGGGAATTCCTCGAAAACCAGAGCGGCCTCGGTGATTCACTCAATGATCACCTGCTATGGCAATTACAGCTGACATCAATGAGCGACACTGACCGCGCCATTGCAATGTCGATTATTGATGCCATAGACGGTGATGGTTACCTGCATGAAAGCACCGAAGACATCCTCGCCGGCCTGGTCGATGAGTTCGAGATTGAACTGGACGAAGTCGAGGCCGTACTTCACCTGATTCAACATTTCGACCCGGTCGGTATCGCCTGCAGGGATCTGCGTGAATGCCTGCTATTACAACTGGACCAGTTTTCCAGTGATGTCTTCCCGGTATTGCCCAAGGCCCGACAGATCATCAGGGAACACCTGGACCTGCTGGGCAGCCATGACTATGCCAAGCTCAAACGCTATACCCGGCTCAGTGAAGATGAACTATCCGAGGTAATTGCCTTTATCCAGACGCTGAACCCCCGCCCAGGCGAAGTCATTACCAGGACATCCACCCAGTACGTGGTACCGGACGTCTTCGTGCGCAAAGAAAAGGATCGCTGGGTGGTTGAACTCAACCCGGACACGGCGCCCAAATTACGCGTCAACCCACTCTATGCCGGTTATATCAAACGCGGCAATACCTCGGATGACAATACCTACCTGAAAAACAATCTACAGGAGGCACGCTGGTTCATCAAAAGCCTGCAAAGCCGAAGTGAAACCCTGATGCGTGTTGCCACCTCGATTGTTGAACACCAGCGCAGTTTCCTCGATTATGGTGATGAAGGCATGAAGCCCCTGGTATTAAGGGATATAGCCGAAGAACTGGAATTACACGAATCCACCATTTCCCGTGTCACCACGCAGAAATATATGCACACCCCCAACGGGGTCTATGAATTTAAATATTTCTTCTCCAGCCATGTCGGCACATCCGATGGTGGAGAATGTTCAGCCACGGCCATTAGAGCCATGATTAAAAAGCTGATCGATACCGAAGATCCCAGGAAACCAATGAGTGACAACAAACTTGCCAACTTACTGGTCGAACAGGGCATAAATGTGGCGCGTAGAACCGTGGCTAAATATAGAGAAGCCATGCAAATACCGCCATCCAATGAGCGCAAACGCCTCGCCTGAGGCCTTAAAGAGACGAAGGAGTCCTTATGCAACTCAATCTCACTGGACACCATGTAGACATTACCGATTCACTCCGTAACTATGTAACGGAAAAGATGGAAAAAGTTGAACGTCATTTTGACAAAGTAACCAATACCCACGTCATCCTGTCGGTAGAAAGCGTGCGTCACAAGGCAGAAGCCACAGTGAATATGAGCGGTAACAATATTTTTGCGGAAAGCACGCAAGATGATATGTATGCTGCGATTGATAGCCTGGTTGATAAGCTTGACCGACAGGTCAAGAAACACAAGGAAAAAATCACCAATCACCATCACAAGCAACCCGACTTAAGTGAATAGAATAAAACGATGGACATTAAGCAGTTAATTGCACCTGAACGTGTTATCTGCCTGAGTGAAATCAGCAGTAAAAAACGCATCCTGGAACAGCTCGCTAAACTACTGGGCACGGGTGCAATTGGCTACGATCCAGCTGAAATTTTTAATCGCTTAATTGAACGTGAGCGACTTGGCTCAACCGGCCTTGGGCACGGCGTTGCCCTGCCCCATGGCCGCATGGGCAGTGAACAGAAAACCATAGGCGCCTTCATTAAACTGGACAGGCCCATCGATTTTGATAGCCCCGATGGCCAGCCAGCCGACCTGCTCTTCGCCCTACTGGTTCCAGAACATCATACTGATGAACATTTACAGATACTTGCTTCCCTTGCAGGTATGTTTAGTGATCCCGGCTTCTGCAACTCTATACGCCAGTGTGGTTCAGATGAGGAACTGTTCAGGCACTTATCCACATGGACCAGCGCAAGCAAAGCCTCATAAACTGTCGAACCGACGATGATAGATAAACTCACACCACAGGATCTATTCAATCATCTACACAATAATATTGATTTGCACTGGATAGCGGGCAAACATCATGCGAAACGAATTATAAAACGTAATTTACACCTGAATGAACAGGCCACCTTAATTGGTCACCTCAACCTGATCCACCCCAATCGCATCCAGGTGCTTGGCATAACGGAATGGGCCTACCTGAACAAACTGAAAAAAAATTCCCGTGAAGACATTTACAGGCAAATTTTTTCCGACCATACCTCGGCCATTATTATCAGCGATGGCATGGAGATACCCGAAGAGTTTATACAACTGGCAAATGATAAACAGTCTCCATTGTTATCCAGCGACCTTTCTAGCAGCGACCTGATTGACGCCATCCGTTTTTACCTGTCTAACTTACTGGCAGAAAAAACCACACTACATGGCGTGTTCCTCGAGGTAATGGGCACAGGTGTTTTAATCACGGGTGAAAGCAGTGTCGGAAAAAGTGAACTCGCCCTTGAGCTCATTACCCGTGGCCATCGCCTGATCGCCGATGATGCCCCTGTATTTACCCGTACCGGCCCGAACATCCTGAATGGTAGCTGCCCGGAAGTACTCAAGGATTTTATGGAAGTACGAGGTCTTGGCGTGCTCAATATTCGCGCCATGTACGGTGAAAATGCAATCAAACAAAATAAACATTTAAGACTGATTATCCACCTGGAACATATGTCAGACGATAACCAGCAGCAACTCGACAGGCTTTACGGCGCGAAGTCTGTACGTAATATTATGGAAGTTGACATACCCGAGATCAAACTACCCGTTGCTTCGGGCAGAAACCTCGCGGTTATGGTTGAAGCGGCCGTGCGTAACCATATCCTCATGAGTCACGGACATAATGCCAGCGAGGAATTTATTAAACGTCAGAGCCAGCTGATTAGTAAACAATAGATCATGAACCACTTTTTAATCACGCCATTAATATCAAACAACCTATGAAACTTGTCATCATAAGCGGACTGTCCGGATCGGGAAAAACCGTAGCACTACACACACTGGAGGATGAAAACTTCTATTGTGTAGACAACCTGCCACTGGGTCTACTACCTGGCTTTGCTGAACAGGTAATGAATCATAAAATGAATGTTTATGATGAAATTGCCGTCGGCATAGATGCACGAAGTGGCGTCGAAAATCTACGTCGCTTTAATGAAATTATACGCCTTACCAAAGAGACCGGTATCCAGCTTGAAATTGTCTTTTTACATGCCAGCGTCAATGAACTGATAAAACGATTCAGCGATACACGGCGACGTCATCCACTTGCAAAAAAGGGCATGCCCTTAGCAGAGGCAATTGATATCGAACGCGACCTGCTATTACCTGTTATTACAGCTGCAGATCTTACCATTGACACAAGTCGCACCAATGTCCATCAATTACGTGCATTAATTAAAGAACGACTCATCCATAATGCCGAAGGCAAACTCTCTGTATTGTTCCAGTCCTTTGGCTTTAAACATAGTGTGCCTACTGACTCTGATTTTGTTTTTGATGCGCGCTGTTTACCCAACCCCCACTGGGAACCCCTGCTACGACCATTAACGGGCCGTGATGATGCGGTCATTAATTTTCTAAAAGACCAGCAGGACGTGATTGATATGTTCACCCATATCTGTGATTTCATGCAATTCTGGATACCCAAGTTTTCCGCGCAGAATCGCTATTACCTGACCGTATCGATTGGTTGCACTGGCGGCCAGCACCGCTCGGTTTATTTGGCCGAACAACTTTATAAACACTTCAATAGCCGCTTCGAAAATGTTTCACTACGACACAGGGAAATGGAATGAACGTCGGCCTGCTACTCATCACCCACGAAGGCATTGGCAGCATTCTCCTCGATACGGCAAAAAAAATGCTGGGGATATGTCCCCTTTCTACCCGTGTCATCGAAGTACCGCTCGATGCACCAGTAGACATAATAAAACAACAGGCATTACAACACATTGACTCCCTGGACCAGGGCAAGGGGGTTCTCATATTAACGGATCTTTACGGCAGTACACCAAGTAATATCGCCCATCAATTATTAACACACTCAAATAGTAAACTGGTAACAGGCATTAATTTACCCATGCTGGTAAGGATACTGAATTACCCTCAATCGACTCTTAATGAAATGGCACTCAAGGCATTGACCGGAGGGCATGATGGTATACTGCTGAGCGATAATGAGAATATTGAAGAATGACAGAACTATCAAAAAAAATTGAAATCATAAACAAACTGGGTATGCATGCACGTGCAGCAACAAAATTTGTCAATACCGCATCGGCCTATTCCAGCCATGTAGAAGTTGAACGCAACGGCCATCGTGTCAATGGAAAAAGTATTATGGGTGTAATGATGCTGGCCGCTGCAAAAGGTACAGAAATTATATTGCATATAAGTGGCGACGATGCCGACGCCTGCATGCAGGATCTTGACGGCTTAATCAACAATAGATTTGATGAAGGCGAATAATGTCATTAATGCTTAACGGTATGGGTGTATCAAAAGGCATTGCCATAGGGCAGGCCTACGTACTCTACCGCGAACAACCTGAAGTACGGGAATATGCCATCGCCACACTACGTGTCGAGCATGAAATTAGTCGATTTAATCGCGCCCGGCAACAGGCCCAGCACCAGCTACAGGATATTAAACTACAAATTGCCGATGAAGTTCCACAGGACATCACCCAGTTCATCGATACCCACCTGTTGATGCTGGATGACCCGGTACTTTGCGAGGGCACAATCAAACACATCCGACACAGGGTTTGTAATGCTGAATGGGCGCTACAGGCACAATGTGATCGCCTGGTAAAAGTGTTTGATGATATGGATGATGAATATCTAAAAACGCGTAAGGATGACATTATCCACGTGGTGCAACGAATCCAGCGCTGCCTGACTAATGATGCTGACGCCGATCTGGCGAATGATACAAAAGATCACCTGAAGGGCCGAATTATTATTGCTGATGACCTGACACCAGCAGATACCCTGCTGTTACAGCACCAGAAAATTGCCGGCTTTGTTACTGAATATGGCGGCCCCCTGTCCCACACCGCAATACTGGCACGTAACCTGGGCATCCCCGCCATCGTCGGCGTACATAATGCCAAACAGATTATCCAGGCCAGTGAGTGGCTCATTATCGACGGTCAACGGGGCATGCTGATTGCAGAACCGGACCGGCGCACACTGAGTCACTTCAGGGGCCTGCGCAAGGATGAAAAACAACGCCGCAAGAATCTATTCGGATTAAAAAACAAACCCACTATCAGTAAAGACAAACAGGAAATAAAACTGTTTGGTAATATCGATCGACCGGATGATGTACGCACATTAAGACAGTTTGATCACACCGGTGTTGGCCTTTATCGTACCGAAATGCTTTTCATCGAGCGCAATGAACACCCCTCTGAAAATGAACAGTATGAAACCTACCGTCGCGCACTGCGCGCACTAAAAGGCAGTCCACTCACTATCCGAACCGAAGATATCGGTGCCGACAAGGAAATGAATCGCTCATCCCAGCACGGCCCCATGGCCCACAATCCCGCCATGGGTCTACGCGCAATACGTCGCTGTCTCAAGGAACCGGACCAGTTTTTACGCCAGATACGCGCCATCTTACGCACCTCTGCCTACGGCCCGGTGTCGATGATGATCCCCATGATGACCTGTATTACAGAAGTGGAACAGGCACTGGAGCTGATTGAACAGGCAAAGGCGCAACTTAAACAACGCAAGCAACGCTTTAACCCCGATATGCCCATAGGCGCGATGATCGAAGTACCGGCGGCCGCATTATCGGCTCACACGTTTGCTGAAAAACTGGATTTCCTGTCCATTGGTACCAACGACCTGATCCAGTACACCCTGGCAATCGACCGTATTGATGACGAAGTCAGTTATTTATACAAACCGCTCAACCCGGCGGTACTCAAGCTGATTGATATTACCCTGAAGGCAGGCGAGTCTGCCGGCATCCCTGTATCCATGTGTGGAGAAATGGCAAGTGACCCACTCTATACCCGACTGTTACTGGGTATGGGGCTAAAATATTTCAGTGTCCAGGCGAACACCCTGCTGGAGATTAAACACATTATTAATCACAGTCATATCGATCAACTCACCCCGCCCATCAGGAAACTACTCAAGCTAACCCACCCGGACATCATTGAGCAGGAACTGCTGCAACTGAACAAAAAGTACAGTTAACTAAGCCCCTATTGCAATAAATCCATTAATCTTCTACCTGTACATTAATTACAACTGCTAAACTATTGATACAATTCGTCACAAATACCGCGCCGGGCGGCTTAGATCATGGCTGAAATTACTGATACAACTGAAAAAACAGAACAGAATATCCAGGCACTCTCCCAGGCACTGGAATCAGGCACCAAGCATGCCGCCAATGGCATGCTCAATGCGCTGCACCCGGCAGAAATTGCACATTTAATCGAATCGGTTCCGCCAAAGGAACGTGAACAGATCTGGAAACTGGTTTCAGCGGATAATGAAGCTGAGGTACTGATTCACCTGGGCGATGAAGTACGCCAGTTCCTCATCAAGGATATGTCACCGGAGCAACTGGTGAATGTCGCCGAGACACTCGACCTCGATGACTCGGCTGACTTTGTACAATCACTACCCGATGCGGTAATCAACCAGGTACTGCACTCGCTGGACAGCCAGCACCGAAAACTGCTGGAGTCGGTACTCTCGTTCCCCGAGGATAGCGCCGGCGGCCTGATGAATACCGACACCATCACCGTGCGCCCGGAAGTCACCCTGGATGTGGTGCTGCGTTATCTACGGCGCCTGGGTGATATACCCGACATGACCGACAACCTGCTGGTTGTCGATCGGGATAATCATTACCTCGGCACCCTGCCCCTGTCCCAGCTGTTAATTACCGAGCCACAGAATACCGTGGCCGACATCATGGATACTGAAAGCGAAGCGATTCCTTCGGATATGCCCGATAGCGAGGTCGCCAAACTGTTTGAGCACCACGACCTGATCTCTGCACCGGTAGTCGATGGCAACAATATCCTGCTGGGCCGCATCACCTTCGATGATGTCATCGACGTTATTCGCGACGAGGCCGACCATTCGGTATTAAGTATGGCGGGTCTGGCTGATGAAGAAGACCTGTTTTCACCGGCAGTACCCAGCAGTAAACGCCGCGCCATCTGGCTCGGCATCAACCTGATTACTGCCTTCATGGCCTCCTGGGTGGTGAGCAACTTTGAGACCACTCTCGAAAAAGTTGTCACCGTGGCGATCCTGATGAATGTTGTTGCCAGTATGGGCGGTATTGCCGGTAGCCAGACCATCACCCTGGTGATCCGAGGTATGGCGCTGGGACAGGTCAGCCGTAGCAATCGAAAATGGCTGTTCTACAAGGAAATTATTGTCGGCCTGTTAAATGGCAGCCTGTGGGCAATAGTCGTTGCCGTGATTGCCACCCTCTGGTTCCATGATGTCTCCGTCGGCCTGGTGATTGCCGCGGCTTTACTGATCAACCTGTTATTTGCTGCCGGCTCGGGCGTTGTCATCCCGCAGATATTGAAACATTTTGGTATCGACCCGGCGATCGCCGGCAGCGTGATCCTGACCACGGTCACCGATATCGTCGGCCTCGTGGTATTTCTGGGCCTGGCGACTATTTTCCTGCTCTAGCCAGGGCACCATCATCCTTATTTAAAATTCTAAGGAAGCCCGGCGGCTAATTCGCTATAATCCCGACTCAATAGATTAATAGCAAACAGACAGTCTGGACTGACAATGAATTTTATCGAAACCCGTGGCAATGATGGCGAACGACCCATAAAGGTCAGTTTTTCCGAAGCAATACTCAACCCCATCGCCTCATTTGGTGGCATCTACTCACCCGAATCCCTGCCGGACCTGGGCGCAACGTTTTTGAATGATCACCTGGATGCCGATTACAAAACCCTGGCACGGGATATTCTAACCGCTTTTGAAATTGATATAGAGCCCGCAGTAATCGAACAGGCACTGAGCCTCTATGATGCCTTCGATGACCCAAGCAACCCGGTACCCGTGGTCAAAGTCAATGATGACCTGTATGTCAGTGAACTCTACCACGGCCCTACCCGTGCCTTTAAAGACATGGCTTTACAACCGTTTGGGATTGTATTGTCGGCACTGGCACAAAAACGTAATGAAAATTATTTAATCCTCGCTGCCACCTCCGGTGATACCGGCCCGGCGGCACTGGAGACATTTAAGGACCGCGCCAACGTACAGGTGGCCTGCATGTATCCCGATGGCGGCACCTCCGATGTACAACGCCTGCAGATGGTGACAGAAGATGCCGCCAACCTGAAGGTCATCGGCATCAAGGGTGATTTTGATGATGCGCAGAATGCACTGAAACAGTTGCTCGGCTCGGCCAGCTTCAAACAAAAATTACAACAGAAAAAAATATTTTTATCTGCCGCCAACTCGGTCAATTTTGGCCGTATTATTTTCCAGACGATCTACCACATCCATTCTTACCTGGAACTGGTCAGGCAGGGTGCGATCAACATGGGTGACAAGGTCTACCTCGATGTACCCAGTGGTAATTTCGGTAACGCGCTGGGCGGTTACTATGCCATGAAGATGGGCCTGCCCGTCGAGAAAATACTCATTGCCTCTAACCGGAACAACATCCTGACCCAGGTGATTAAAAATGGGAAATACGACCTGCGCAACCTGTCGGTCATAGCCACCACGTCACCGGCGATGGACATACTCAAATCATCGAATATCGAGCGTGTACTGTTTGACCTGTTTGGCGCAGAGCGCACCAAACAGCTGATGCAGCAGCTGGACACAGACAAACACTACGAACTGACGGCTGACGAACTAAAAACGCTGCAGACAATTTTCGCCGCTGACTTCTGTGATGATGATGAGGGTAAAAAATACATTAAGGACGCCTTCGATAAAGGCTATTTAATGGATCCCCATACCGCGACCTGTTTTAAGGCCTATGACACATGCCGTACCGGGGCATTGAAAACAATCGTTTACTCCACAGCCGAATGGACCAAGTTCTCGCCCGTAATTGCAAATGCACTAACCGGCGAAATGGATGCGCATGATATAGATGCGCTTAAATCAATCG
>JAOUMO010000126.1 GCA_029881425.1 Gammaproteobacteria bacterium | reverse complement strand
ACGGAAATGCAGGACGTCGCCATCCTTAACGATATAATCCTTGCCCTCGACCCTGAGCTTGCCGGCCTCTTTGGCACCGGCCTCGCCCTTGTAGGTTATGAAGTCGTCGTAGGCGATGGTTTCGGCGCGGATGAAGCCCTTTTCGAAGTCGGTGTGGATCACGCCAGCGGCCTGGGGTGCGGTGGCACCCACGGCGACGGTCCAGGCGCGCACTTCCTTTTCACCGGCGGTGAAATAGGTCTGCAGGCCGAGCAGGCCGTAACCGGCACGGATGACGCGGTTGAGGCCGGGCTCGTCCTGTCCCATTTCATCGAGGAATTCACGGCGCTCGTCGTCGTCCAGCTCGACCAGCTCGGCCTCGATGGCGGCACAGACGGGCACCACGATGGCGCCCTCTTTTTCGGCCTCGACACGCACCTGATCGAGATAGGGATTGTTTTCAAAGCCGTCTTCATTGACGTTGGCGATGTACATGGTGGGCTTGATGGTGAGCAGGAACAGGTCGCGGATCTGTTTCAGCTGGTCCTTGTCCAGTCCCAGGGTACGCACCATGTGGCCCTCGTCCAGGTGGGCCCTGACCTTTTCCAGCACCGCCAGGCGCGCCCTGGCGTCCTTGTCACCGGTCTTGGCGACCTTGGCTGTTTTCAGTATGGCCTTTTCGACCGAGTCCATATCCGCCAGTGCCAGCTCGGTGTTGATGACCTCGATGTCGTTGATCGGGTCGATCTTGCCGGCAACGTGGATGATGTCGTCGTTATCGAAGCAACGCACTACCTGGGCGATGGCATCGGTCTCGCGGATATTGGCGAGGAACTGGTTGCCCAGGCCTTCGCCCTTGGAGGCACCGGCGACCAGGCCGGCGATGTCGACGAACTCCATGGTGGTGTGCAGCACGCGCTGGGGCTTGACGATCTCTGCCAGCCTGTCGAGGCGCGGGTCGGGCATGGGCACCATACCGACGTTGGGCTCGATGGTGCAGAAGGGGTAGTTCTCTGCCTGGATTTTCGCCCGTGTTAGCGCGTTAAATAGAGTGGATTTACCGACGTTTGGTAAACCGACTATGCCGCATTTGAAACCCATGGTGTCTTCCTCAAGGTCTGGATGCTGCACCTGCAGGCATCACAGTAGTAATTTTCCAGATTCCTGCCGTTGCAGGAATATCAGCTTTAATTTTTGCTATGCAGGCGGTGTACCGCTTTTTCCCAGCTGCCTTCCGCCAGCAGTGGCAATACCCGGATGGCGTCGTCTATGGCATTTTCGATGCCGATCTGCTCATCTTTCGAGGCCCGGTGCAGTACGAAATCAGAGACCTGATCGCGGTTTCCCGGGTGCCCTATGCCGATACGCAGGCGCTGAAAGTCTTTACCCATGTGAGCAATGATATCGCGCAGGCCATTGTGACCACCGTGGCCACCGGCGGTCTTGAGCCGGATGTCGCCGGGCTCGAGGTCCAGCTCATCGTGGGCGACGAGGATATTCTCAACAGGGATTTTATAAAAGGCCGCCAGTTTCTGTACTGACTGGCCACTAAGATTCATGAAGGTATTGGGTTTTAACAGCCAGATTTCCCGGCCTTCGAGGATGACCTTACACACCTCGCCTGAAAATTTAGTTTCAGGACGAAAATGCGCGCCCTTGAGGCGCGCAATTTCTTCAACCAACCAGAACCCGGCATTATGCCGGGTTTGCTCATACTGCGCCCCTGGATTACCAAGACCTGCAATCAGGTCAATGTTTACGGTTTTCGCCGCCAAGGGTCAGAGCTTCTGGCTATTATTCGCCGGCGTCTTCGCCAGCTTCGTCTGTAGCCGCGTCTACCGAACCACCCTTAGGTGCATGGATAGAACAAACGCCTGTGTCGTGATCCAGACCCTGTTTCAGGGCAACCAGCTCAACACCCTTGGGCATAACCAGTTCAGACAGATGCAGGCTATCACCTGAATTCATCTTCGACATATCCACTTCGATGAACTCCGGGATATCTTTAGGCATACATTCTACTTCTACTTCGATCAACAGGTGACTCACCAGGCCGCCCTGCTGTTTAACGCCCGGTGACTTCTCTTCACCAACGAAATGCAGGGGTACATGGATGTGCATTTTTGACTTGGCATCAACACGCTGGAAATCGATGTGCATCAGGTCCACTTTGAAGGGATGATGCTGGATATCACGGATGATCACGTCTTCTGCCTTGCCATCGATTTTCAGGCTCAGGATAGATGAGTAGAAGGCTTCATCATTCTGGTGATGACGCACATCCTTGCTCAGCAGTGTCAGGCTAACGGGGTCTTTAGCGCCGCCATAGACAATGGCTGGCATTTTTTCTGCGTGACGCAGGCGGCGGCTCGCACCTTTCCCCTGGTCTGTACGCAGTTCTGCATTCAATTCAATAGACATAATGTTCTCCAGGAACGTTAAAACCCCGCGCGACCACAGGGCTTTATAAAAAAGAGCGCGAATTATACATTAATATATGGGCTTACGAAACAGGGGATTTAAGAGATAATTTTCGGGTTGCAGGCTGTCAGTGACAGCCCCTGCGACCTGTAAACTCAATCCATATACATGGAACTGACGGATTCATCGTTATGGATACGGCGAATCGTCTCCGCCAGCATGGTCGAGATAGAGAGCTGCCTGATTTTGCTACAGGCCTGACCTTCTTTGCTAAGAGGGATGGTGTCGGTTACAACCAGCTCATCCAGTACGGAATTATTGATGTTGTCGATCGCGGCACCGGACAGTACCGGGTGGGTACAGTAGGCCGAGACGCTAAGGGCACCGTGCTCCTTGAGCGCAGCAGCGGCCTTACACAGGGTACCGGCAGTATCCACCAGGTCATCGACCAGCACGCAGTTTTTGCCCTCGACGTCGCCGATGATGTTCATCACCTGGGACACATTGGCCTTGGGACGGCGCTTGTCGATAATGGCCAGGTCCGCATCACCCAGTCGTTTGGCCAGTGCGCGGGCACGTACCACGCCGCCGACATCGGGCGACACGACGAGTAGATTTTCATGGCGCTGACGCCAGACATCGCCCAGTAATATGGGTGAGGCATAGACGTTATCCACGGGGATATCAAAAAAGCCCTGGATCTGGTCTGCATGCAGGTCAACCGTGAGTACGCGATCGGTACCGACACCGGCCAGCATATCCGCAACCACCTTGGCGGTGATGGCGACACGGGCCGAACGGGGGCGACGATCCTGGCGGGAATAACCGTAATAGGGAATCACGGCAATGATGCGATCAGCCGAGGCCCTGCGCAGCGCATCAATCATCACCATCAGCTCCATGATGTTGTCGTTGGTGGGCTTGCAGGTGGACTGGATGATATAGACATCGCGACCACGCACGGTTTCTTCTATCTCGACACTGATTTCACCGTCGCTGAAACATTGCACACTGGCTTTACCCAGCGAGATGTTCAGGTGGCTTGCTACACGACGCGCTAATTCGGGATTGGCATTACCCGAAAAAATCATCAACTCAGAATTACCGTCATTCACAGCTGGCTTCACTATTGGAAAATGTTAGGTGAAAAACCAAAGTATAGAGGAAAAGCGCAGGCGTTTGGCTACCTTTGCGTTTTTTCCTTTATCCTTTGATGAAAATATGGCTGGGCCGGGAGGATTATTCGGGCATCCTGCCCTCACCCCTTCGGGGCCGTGCCTTGCACGTTCTGGATTGTTCCAGACAATCCAGTCGAACCTCTTACGGTTCGTCTCCTCCCGGATCAGACTGCATTGCTCTTTTTCATCTCAGTATTTACTGTGAGATCAATGCAGCTTTTTATATGGCTGGGCCGGCAGGATTCGAACCTGCGCATGACGGGATCAAAACCCGTTGCCTTACCGCTTGGCGACGGCCCAATAAACGTTGCTACTCATCCTCCCTACCACCGGGAGGATTACTCCGTGCATCCCTGCACTACGCCCTTCGGGCCGTGCTCGCACGTTCAAAATCGTTCCTGACGATTTTGTATTCGGGCTATCCATGCCCTCACCCCTTCGGGGCCAGCGGGAAAGCTCCGCTGTTTAAATTTGTTCCAGACAAATTTATCGAACCTGCGCATAACGGGATCGATATTCCATAAACGGGCCGTTGTCTTACCGCCTGGCGACGACCCAATAAACTTTTTTACTCACCCTTTGCCAGTTTTCTATGCAAAGGTGACTGGTTCGAACCCCGGGCGACAAATCCCTGCCACTGTTGCGGCAGCTCATCGAGTGCCTGTCGTGCTCTGGACTCGTCGTCAAAAGCGACAAATACGCAGGCACCGGTACCGGTCATTCGCGCATTGCCATAGCGCTTTAACCAACTGATGACTTCACCTATTTCAGGGTAATATCGAGTCGCAATCGGCTCACAGACATTACTCAGGCTATCAATTGGGATGGTGCCCGTTCGAAGGTCGCATATTTTGATGGCTGGACAGTTTCGTGTCAATTGCGGATTACTAAATATTTCTGCGGTCGAGACATGGACCGGGGGTTTAACCACCAGGAACCAGGGCTCGTCTAATGCAATCGGCTGCAACTGCTCGCCCACGCCTTCGGCAAACGCGGCTTCGCCATAAATGAATACCGGCACATCGGCACCCAGTGTCAAACCCAGCTCGGCCAGTTGCTCTAGTGAATAGCCCAGTTGCCAGTAGTGATTGAGTGCCAGCAGGGTGGTTGCCGCATCGGAGCTGCCGCCCCCTACGCCACCACCCATGGGCAGTTTTTTGTGCAGCTGGATATCGACACCCAGCGATGTGCCACTGGTTTGCTGTAACAGGCGTGCAGCCCTGACCACCAGGTCATCCTCTGCGGCGACACCGGCTACCGGTGTCAGCCGGTTGATCTGGCCATCGCTACGCACATCAAATTGCAGTTCATCGCTGTAGTCGAGAAACTGGAACACCGATTGCAGCAGGTGATAACCATCCTCGCGCCGCCCGGTGATGTGCAGGAATAAATTGAGTTTGGCGGGTGCCGGCCAGCGATTATTCACCGGCCAGGTTCCACTGGCGAATCACCAGGCGCAGGTCGATTTTTTCTTCATGGTCGATGCGACTGACAAATAATTTTTTCGGCAAATAATACGGCCCCTCTGCCTTATAGTCCCGCATCTCGATACGCCAGCCGTCCTGTTGCAGCAATTGCAGATAACCGCGCGCATTCCAGTGGATCAACTGGTGCTCACTCTGCGGTGATGGCACACCCAGTATCCAGTAACGCAGGCCGCCAACCGGGAAACGCATGCCCTGCACGTCCCTTAACAGCGCCTCGGCATCGTCGGCCACCACCTGCTGACCATCGGTGGTGGTCAGGGATGCACCCTGGGGGCGTGCCTGTATGTAGCTGGTGCCACCGCCAAAGGGTGCGATTAACCTGATGTCGTAGTTCTGGTCATCCTGCTGGTTCCAGAACAGGTCGGCCTGGCCGCCATTGTATTCGGTCTGGATCGATACCCGGCCCTGTATATTCCACTGGTTGATGGTCGCCACCTGGGACTTGTGCTGTTGCCAGAGGGATTGATCGGGCGGCAGGGCAAATTTTTTCTGTACTGTGCCACAGGCTGTTAGCATGACTAGCAGGCCGGCTAAAAGGATGTTTTGCATGTGAGTTAGAGCGTTACTGGTTATATCGTTTCATGGTTTGCAGCAATATAGCATGGTCGGGTGTGACCTGAAGACCACGTTGCCAGATTTTTTTTGCCTCATCGAGCTGGCCACTGACCCAGAGCACTTCGCCAAGGTGGGCCGAAATTTCCGCATCCTGTAGCATGACGAAGGCCTTTTGCAGCCATTTGATGGCGTCTTCCAGTTTGCCCAGGCGGTAATAGACCCAGCCCAGGCTATCGAGTACGGCGGGGTCATCCGGCAGCAGTTTGGCCGCCTTCAATATATATTCTTTCGCTTCCTGCAGGCGGTCACTGCGATCGGCCAGGGTGTAACCCAGCGCATTCAGTGCATTGGCATTTTCCGGTTCATGGGCGAGCACCATGCGCAGGTCCGATTCGGCCATATCCAGCATTTTGAGTTTTTCGGCGGTGAGTGCACGCGCATACAGCAGGTCGGTATTTTCGGGCGAGCTTTGCAGGGCGTTCGAATAGACCTTGATCGCTTCATGGTTACGGCTTGCGCTATTGAGCACTTCGCCCTGCGCCAGGTGCACCCGGATGCGATCATTATTGTTTTGCCCCTGCTTGATCAGCTGCTTCAACTGGGTCAGGGCATCATCCACGCGACCGACGCGAGACAACAACCCGGCGGTACGAATCCTCGCGTCGACCGCCAGCGCCTTGTCATTAACGCGTTCGAAATTGACAATTGCCGGCATCCACTCGCCCTGGTTCTGCTGGATACGCCCCAGGTAGTAATGCGCCTGGTCATTATGGAAACCCTTATCGATCAGTTCCTGCAGGTACTGCTTGGCCTCATCGATATTGCCTGTTTCGATGGACAGGAGCCCCAGGCTCAGCAGCACATCTTCATTATCCGGCATATTTTTCCGCAGCTGAACGAAGTGCCCAAGGGCGGCATCGAATGACTTCATCTGTACCAGCATGCGTGCAAACTGCATCCGCAGGCGGTTATCGTCCGGGCGTTTATCTACCGCTATAGCAATGGATTTGACCGCTTCGTCTTCCCTGTCCTGAGCAGCGAGGATCTGCGCCCTGATCAGATAGGCATCGGAGACACTGTTATCCAGGCGTATCACCTGCTCGATCGAGAGCATGGCGTTATCAAAATAGGAATGCCGGACCTGGGTCCGCGCCTGTAACAACAACAGCCTTAAGTTATTGGGATGGCGCTGG
>JAOUMO010000125.1 GCA_029881425.1 Gammaproteobacteria bacterium | reverse complement strand
TCTTCAATATATTTTTCATTGATGCCGGCACTTTGCTGTTCGAGCTGGCCGAGTTTTTTCTGTGCAATATTGATCACGTCCTGTGGCACACCGGCCAGTTTCGCCACCTGTAAGCCGTAACTCTGATTCGCCGGGCCATTTTTTACCGCGTGCATGAAGACGATAGTGTCACCGTGTTCCACCGCATCGAGATGGACATTTTTGATGGTACTGATTTCATCTACCAGCGACGTCAGTTCAAAATAATGGGTCGCAAACAGGGTAAAGGCCCGGCTGTTCTTTGCCAGGAACTCGGCACAGGCCCAGGCCAGAGACAGGCCATCGAAGGTGCTGGTGCCACGGCCGATTTCATCCATCAGTACCAGGCTGCGTTCGGTTGCATTGTTGAGGATATTGGCTGCCTCGGTCATTTCCACCATGAAGGTAGAACGGCCGGAGGCGAGGTCGTCGGTGGCACCGATGCGCGTAAAAATTCGGTCGATATTGCCGATCAGGGCGCGTTTAGCCGGTACATAACTGCCGATGTGGGCCAGCAGCACGATCAGTGCTGTCTGGCGCATGTAGGTCGATTTACCGCCCATGTTGGGGCCGGTGATAATCAGCATACGCTGTTGTTCGTTGAGCTTGCTGTCGTTGGCGACAAAGACCGCATCGGTCACCTGTTCGACCACCGGGTGGCGACCAGCCTCGATCAGTATACCGGCCCTGTCCTGGAACTCGGGGGCATTAAAATCGAGGGTGTCGGCGCGCTCTGCCAGGCAGTTGATGGCATCCAGTTCCGAGATGGCGGTGGCACAGGCCTGCAGCGGTTGCAGCTGGGCGAGCAGGGTCTCGAGCAGCTCGTCGTAGAGCGCCTTTTCGCGGCTCAGGGCGCGTTCACGGGCGCTGAGTACCTTGTCTTCAAAGGCCTTGAGTTCCGGGGTGATAAAGCGCTCGGCCGTTTTCAGTGTCTGGCGGCGGATGTAATCCTCGGGGATGTTATCGGATTTGGCGCGCGATATTTCGATGTAATAGCCGTGTACCCGGTTATAGCTGACGCGCAGGGTGCTGATTCCGGTGCGTTCCTTCTCCCGCTGTTCCAGGTCGATCAGGAACTGGTCCGCATGCTGGCTTAGATGACGCAGCTCATCCAGTTCCGCATCGTAGCCCTCGGCGATGACGCCGCCATCACGGATCAGTACCGGTGGGTTTTCGCGTATGGCCCTGTCGAGGAGTTCAACCGTAGCCGGGTGTTCGGCTATGCTCAAGGCCAGGTTCGCCAGCATCTGTGAAGACTGTTGTGCCAGCTGCTGCTGGAGTTGCGGCAATATCGCCAGTGACATACCCAGTGTCGATAAATCACGGGGACGTGCCGACTTGATCGCGACGCGGGCGAGGATACGCTCTATATCACCAATCTGGCGCAGCAGCTCCTGCTGTTCGAGATAGCTGCGGTTGTTTAACAGGGATTCTATCGCCCTGTGGCGCAGGTTGAGTTGCTGGTGATCCCTTAGGGGGCGATTGATCCAGCGGCGCAGGCAGCGGCTGCCCATGGCGGTGCTGGTTTTATCGATGACAGCGGCGAGGGTGTTATCGGTACCACCGGCGAGATTGTATTCCAGCTCCAGGTTGCGACGGCTGGCCGCATCCAGCAGCACCGAGTCTTCACTGCGTTCCACATGCAGGCCCTTGATATGGGGCAGGTGGGTGCGCTGGGTGTCATTGATGTACTGCATCAGGCAGCCGGCGGCCATCACCGGGTGTACCAGGCCATCGCAGCCGAAGCCGCTCAGGTCACGGGTGCCGAACTGCTCGGTTAACAGGCGGGTGGCGGTGTCGAATTCAAAATACCAGGGGGGCTGGCGACGCAGGCCGCGGGTAGCGGACAGCTGGCCATACAGCGGGTCATCCTCAGAGACCAGGATTTCTGCGGGTTTAAGGCGTTCCAGCTCGGTGTGCAACTGCTCCTGGGTACTGCACTGTTGCACCCAGAAACGCCCGGAGGTCACATCCACCACGGCGATACCGATACTGTCCTGTTGTGAATGGATGGCCATCAACAGGTTGTCTTTGCGCTCTTCCAGCAGGTTGTCCTCGGTCACCGTGCCGGGGGTAACAATCCGTACCACCTGGCGTTCCACCGGGCCCTTGCTGGTAGCCGGGTCACCGATCTGTTCACAGATAGCAATCGACTCACCCTGTTTGATCAGGCGTGACAGGTAGTTATCAGCCGCATGGTAGGGGATGCCGGCCATGGGAATCGGGTCACCATTGGACTTGCCGCGTGAGGTGAGGGTGATATCCAGTAACTGGGAGGCCCTGCGCGCATCATCAAAAAATAGCTCGTAGAAGTCGCCCATGCGATAAAACAGGAGGTTATCCGGGTGCTCCGCCTTGATGCGTAGGAACTGCTGCATCATGGGGGTGTGCGTACTTGTGCTGGCTGGCGTTTTGTCAGTGTCTAGCATCATATAAATCTAGATTATTCATATAGTTAGAATCGTTATTCCGGGTTGCACCCAGTATCGTCCTGGGCCCCCGGTATCATAGCATTTTATATTAAAACGTATATTTTTGATGTGTGATTCAAACACTATAAAAATAAACCAGAGGTCAGCATATAAAACTCGGCTTATTATACTGATATGACTGACAAATGGGATGGGTTTTGTTGTGGCGGTTACAGGTTTACCTGCTCTCTAGTACATATTCAGTTTGTCGATGACACTATCTGAAATATCAAAAAAATCGTGCTCACTAATACCCAGGTAATTGAAAAGTCCTGCCTTAATCTGTTCCCATTCGTTATCCACATGATCCTTGCCAAGGACAATGTGCACTTTGGAGATATGTTCGGCCATTTTTAAAATGGCGAGGCCAGTATCGGCTTCGGTATCAGTATCATTATTTTTATAGTTGAAGCTTAAGCGATCGAAATTGTGGTGATCGCGAATAGCAATGCGCAAATGTTCCGGTAGCTTCCAGGTCCTGGCGACCATATAACCCAAAACGGCGTGATTCGTTGAATAGCGCATATTTTCAACATCGGTAATACGCTTATCGCCGACTGTATAGGCCTGCTGGATGATATCTCCATAGTCGGCAAACTTGTCCATCATGATCGGGATGCCGCAATTATGGAACAGGCCCAGCATATAGGCCTCATCGGGCGAACCAAAGCCCAGTGTTTTAACCAGTGCCGAGGATGTCTTTGCTACATCGGTAGCAGAGGTCCAGAAATCATCCAGGTCCTTGTTTAAATACTTCCCCATGTTCGCCTTAATGAGCTGGCAGTTAATAATATTGGTTACCTGGTTCAGGCCCAGCAATACTGTCGCCTGGCGAATTGAAGTGATTTTGGTGGCGAGGCCATAAAATGGCGAGTTAATGGTTTGTAGAATGCCGGCGGACAAGGCAACGTCCTGGCTAATAATGTCGGCAATTTTATTAAGATCCTTATTCGCCTTTTCCAGCTCCTTGATGAGGTGTGGCTGTGGTGGAATCTTATAGGTACGAATGATTTTGTCAAAATCAAGGTCTTTATCTTCACTCGTGTACAGGCTCATGATGTTACAGCGCTCGTTAAATTACGCGGGTAGGGTAAAAATTATTGTAACACCACCCTCGGGATTGTTTTCGGCCCGAATGTTACCATTATGATGCAGTAGAATTTCTTTACATATGGCCAGGCCCAGGCCAGTGCCCCCGGCACCTGTTTTAGTTTTGCTTGACTGTATAAATTGATTAAAGATATCGTCCAGCTCATTCTCGGGTATACCAACGCCGTGGTCGATTACACGTACTTCAATGGCAGGTATCGAGCTGCTTATGGAACTGTTATTCTGCGATGGCAGGGTACCTGCCGTGAATAGCACTTTTATACTGCTGCCAACAGCTGAGAACTTAATTGCGTTGGATAGTACATTTGTGAATACCTGGTGTATTTTATTAACGTCAAACCGGGTTTGTGTATCGATAAGTGGCTGTTCTATTTCGAGTTTAATATTGGCTTTTGTTAACAGGCCAAGAACCTCATCTTTTGACTTTGTGGCTACGTCTAGCAGGTCAGCCGTTTGAAATAAAAATGTTTCCTGGTTGGCATCCAGCTTGGCCAGGTCCAGCAGGTCATTAAGCAAAGCTAAAAGACGCTGCCCACTTTCAGTGATTTTACTGAAATAGTGACCAATTATTTGTGTATCAGCCTCATCCTTACGGAGGAAGCCCAGCTCTGCAAAACTAAGTATGCCGTGCATAGGTGTGCGTAATTCATGAGACATATTGGCAAGGAAATCTGATTTTGCCTTATCGGCAGCCTGTGCTACTTCTGTCGCGTGTTGCAGTTCAGCAGTGCGTGCATCTACGCGCCGCTCTAGTTCCTTGTTAAAAACCCTGAGACTGTCCTGGTAGTGTTTGATCTCGGAAATGTCATTCAGGGTAAGGACACTATAACCGTGGTCAAGATTATTCATTCTGATATCAATATATTTCTGCTCGCCATTTTTAGTGGTAACCTGCAATTCCTGCGGCTCACCCTGTATATTGTTCCCACTCGTTGCTCCTTTTGCACTCCTGGAATTGACAAAGCTGGCAAAATCAGTAATTTCAGGGCAGCTTAGTGACCACCAGTTCTTACAGTTTCCAAGTTCAGCCTGTTGCCAGCCAAAAGTATCAACAAAGGCCCGGTTGATTTGTATAATATTGCCTTCCGTATTATGTAACATGACTGGAATAGGTAGTCCATTCAGGGTTTTTTCTAATAGCTTAAAACCCTCAGCAATCTCACGTTGGCTCTTTGTATAGATATAAGACAGGCTAAAGATAAGAACAGTGACAATTATATTGAGCAGGACGAGTGTTTGCTTAATGGTAGTAATTGACTGATGTGCTTCATCATAATTAATTTCAGTGGCTATACCAAAGTCATATTTCTTATCCCATAGCCATGCACCAGACACAACGACTCCCCGGTAGTCACGATAACCCTGTAAGTTTTTTCCAGGACCCAGGTTAATGGCATGTTGGGCCATGGTGGTGAGTTTGACTGTGTCATTAGTTAGGGTCTTTCGTCCTGTTTTGAGGAGATTGACTCCGGGGTCATGCAGTTTGATATTTAATATAGATTGCTGTTGCTCCAGGATACCACTACGGATTAATTGCTCATCGAATCGACTGTTACTGATCATGATCCCCTGTTTATTAAAGGCATAGGTTTCACCACTAATACCAAATCGCCCCCATTGCAGGGTTCTGGTAAAGGTATCTGCGGGATCCAGCTGGAAGATAATAGCTGCAATAATTTTACCATGGTTATCATATATCGGGGCACCCGAGGCCATGGCATGACTATTTTCTGCGTGTAGATGGTCTTTAGTAACCTGCTTGCTATTCAGCTTAACGGGTAAAGAAAGGGCCGTATTGCCGGACCATATCTGATTAAAAAAATCGTGATTGCCAGCCAGGAAATTAACCTTACCTATATCCTCCTTATGGCTGGAAGCCAGGTTAATATAGTCAGGCGTTATGATTAGATACCCCGATATTTTATTGAGTTCTAATATGGGGGTTAAGAAGCTATTTAATTGTTGCTGTAATGGTGAAGTAATTAATTTTGTCTCATCGGCAGCGTAAGGCAGTAGCTTTATTGTTAAGCCTAGGACCTCCTTCGAATTGCCCCAAACAGCGGCATGGCGTTGTTCTTCATCGGCCCATTTGCTGATTGATTCATGTGTGGCAGTGAGTATAGTGCTTAATGTACTATCTAATTTTACATATTCGTGATTTTGCAGGCGATTAAACAGGACATAGGATAGACTGCTAATTAGGATTACCAGGAAAAGGGCGGGGATATAGACTGAGTGTTTTATACTAGTCATTGATTAAAACCCAGTTAAATAATACCATAAATTTTATAGTCTATATTCTGTCTAATTTGTGCCAGCATTTCATGCTGGTAAAAATCGATTGTGTTGTAAGGTCAATCCTGTATTACGAAATGAGCCGGCCAGTTAATGTGTTTGATATTTTAACAATGGAATTGGCTCAAATCATCCCATTTTATTAAAGCTCAAACATAGTCAGATAGTAATAATGCACTATGCGTTAATTAATATCACCTGTGTAGCCCGCATTAGTCCTTATAGCGTTCTTTTATTTCTAATAAATCAGCAAGAGCTTCCTGGAAAATAACCACCAGATCCGGGTCAAAACTGCTTCCTGAGCCTTCAACGATATGCGCCACAGCTTCATCAGTAGTCCATGCCTTTTTGTAAGGGCGTGTTATGGTAAGGGCATCAAAAACATCGGCAATCATTACAATTCTGCCTTCAATGGGAATGTCATTACCGGATAAGCCGCTGGGATAGCCTGTGCCGTCCCATTTTTCATGGTGGGTGAGGGCAATCGTTTTCGCTGTTTCGACTAACGGATTGCTGTTACCCTGCAGGATTTTTTCACCTATGGTCGTATGAGACTTCATGATCTCCCATTCCTCAGGCTCAAACTTATCTGGTTTGAGCAGGACATTATCCGGGATGCCTATTTTACCGATATCATGCATCGGTGCGGTAAGGAATAGTAATTCAAGCGCTTCTGCATCCATTCCCCATCTTTCGCCGATGATGCGTGAATACCAGCCAACACGTACGGTATGTGCTGCTGTTTCCATGTCCTTGTATTCTGCGGCCATACCCAGGTGCTGGATAATCTGGGTTTGTGATTCCTTTAGTGCACGGGTACGTTCGGCAACAATATCCTCAAGCATACGATTCTTGTTTTCAAGTCGAGAACGCAGTAGGTGCATTTCTATCAGGTTTATTATTCGATGTTTTGTTTCTTCAAAATTAAATGGCTTTGTCAGAAAATCGTTAGCTCCAAATTCGAATGACTTGTTGCAGGTCTCCTTATCA
>JAOUMO010000124.1 GCA_029881425.1 Gammaproteobacteria bacterium | reverse complement strand
AGAGGCCGATCACGCGTTGACCATCCCTCAAGTTATAGGCCTCAAAAGCGGCCTGTTTTGATTTGGAGGGCTTTACCTCGTCCACCAGCGGGTTACCGACAAAACGCACCGGCACATTGGCCTTCCTGTAAAATTTTTCTTCAAAGGGGAAGAGTACCGCCATCATGTCGATACGCTGGCCGATCTTTTTAACCCGGTGCGGGCGCCAGGCCCAGACCTGTGGGCTGATGTAAAACAGCACCTTTACGCCCATCTGCTTTGCGGTTTCGGCGAGCTTGAAATTAAATTCCTGGTAGTCCACCAAAATCAGTAAATCCGGTGGCTCTTTGCGTATTGCATCGCGTAAGACATTCAGTGCCTTCATGATCTGGCGGTATTTCACCAGCACTTCCACTATGCCCATTACCGCAATTTCGGTACAGTCCTGGTGCAGTACTGCGCCTGCCTCGCGCAAATGGGTGCTACCCATGCCGGTAATGTGTATGTCCGCATCCAGCTGTTTAAGCGCCTTAACAAGATTGGCCGCATGTAAATCACCGGAGGCCTCACCGGCGCTGATCATGATGGTTTTGCTCATAGGTCTATCTGTCATCAAAGGCTATTGTTTGTGGGATGATCTGATTACAATAGGCGCAAATTGTATCCCAACTGAGCCTGATTTGCTGATGAATGATGTTGACCTCGGAATTGACCTTAGCCCCTATGCCCATATTGCTGGTGCCGACGAGGCGGGCAGGGGCCCGCTGGTGGGTTGTGTTGTAGCCGCAGCGGTGATCCTTGATCCACTCAATCCAATTGAGGGCCTGAATGATTCCAAGAAGCTAAGTGAGAAAAAGCGCGAGCAGCTGTATGGTGAAATCAAACAGAAGGCACTGGCCTGGTCAGTTAATTCGGTGTCGGCAGAAGAGATCGATCGCATCAATATCCTGCAGGCCAGTTTGCTCGCCATGAAGCAGGCGATTGAGGGTCTTTCGCTGGCGCCCGACATCGCACTGGTGGATGGCAATAAATGCCCATCACTGAATTGCCCGGTCGAGGCGATTGTAAAAGGGGATAGCAAGGTCGCTGCCATCGCCGCCGCATCGATACTGGCGAAGGTGGATCGAGACCATCAAATGCAGCAACTGCACCAGCAGTACCCCCAGTATGGCTTTGATCGACACAAGGGGTATCCGACCAAATTACACTTTGAATTACTGCAGCAGCATGGGCCCTGTCCAGAACACCGTAAAACCTTTGGCCCAGTTAAAAAACTTATTGAAAACAGTAATATATAGGCATTAGTTAAAGTTATTGCTAATCTATGAAAACGACCCCGGGAGCGATCCTTCTGGGATAATTCCGGGTTTTATTAAAAAGTGGTATTTGAGGCCCAATTAGCACTGAAATTTGTTGGCATAAGTGGTAAATTGAGTTCGCTTTTACACATAAAAGCCATAGTAAATGGCATGAAGTACAGCTGATTAAAACTTTAACTGATCTTGAAAAACTGGAAATAATGACAGAGTCTCAAAACGTAAAAAATCACTAATATATATAAAAACAACAAGTTATGTAATTTTACTAGAATCAGATTTAAGTTGAAGAGTTGTTAATGAATCCACGTTTTATCCACCTTCGCCTGCACACCGAATACTCACTGGTCGATGGCACGGTACGCATTAAATCCCTGATAAAAATGGCCACCGAGCGTGGCATGCCGGCGCTGGCCCTAACGGATCAAAGCAACCTGTTTGCCATGGTCAAATTTTACCGTGCCGCCATGGCCGCCGGGATCAAGCCCATCATTGGTGTCGATATCCTGGTGCGACCCTCGGTCGAATCCGAGGCGCCATCACGCATGGTGCTGTTGTGCCAGAACAATGCCGGTTACCAGAATATTACCCAGCTGGTCTCGCGTTCCTACCTGACGGGTCAGCATGGCGGTATACCGATGGTGGAAGTGGACTGGCTGCGCGAGCTCAACGAGGGCATTATCGTGCTCTCGGGTGGGCGCGAGGGCGATGTCGGTCGGGCACTGTTGTCGGGTAATAATATGCTCGCCCAGGAGCTGCTCAGTGCCTGGCAGGGCATATTCCCCGGTCGTTATTACCTCGAGTTGCAGCGCACTGGCCGTGATGGTGAGGAAGAGTATTTGCACGCGGCGGTGAACATGGCGCTGGCCTGCCAGGTGCCCGTGGTCGCCACCAATGATGTGCGCTTCCTGAACAGGGATGAATTTGCCGCCCATGAAGTGCGGGTCTGTATCCATGATGGCCGAGCCATGGATGATCCCCGTCGCCCCAAACACTACAGCGAACAACAATACCTGCGTAGCGAAGAGGAAATGGTCGAGCTGTTTGCCGATATCCCCGAGGCGCTGGAAAATTCGGTGGAGATTGCCCGTCGATGCAATATGACGGTGCGCCTGGGTGAAAGCTTCCTGCCCAATTTCCCGATTCCTGAGGGCGAGACCACCAGTAGCTATTTTGCACGGGTCGCTGAAGAGGGTCTGGAAAAGCGCCTTGCCATTATCATCAGGCCCGATGACCCGGATGCCGAGAGCAAGCGTAAGGAATACTTTGACCGCCTCAAGCTCGAAATCGACGTTATCGTCGGTATGGGCTTCCCTGGCTACTTCCTTATCGTCGCCGACTTTATCCAGTGGTCCAAGGACAACGAAATACCGGTGGGGCCCGGTCGTGGTTCCGGTGCCGGCTCGCTGGTGGCCTATGCGATGCTGATTACCGATCTCGACCCGCTCGAATTCGACCTGCTGTTCGAACGCTTCCTCAACCCCGAGCGTGTCTCCCTGCCTGATTTCGATGTCGACTTCTGTATGGAGGGTCGCGACCGCGTCATCGACTATGTGTCACGCCACTATGGCCGTGACCGCGTCTCGCAGATCATTACCTACGGCACCATGGCGGCCAAGGCGGTTATTCGCGATGTGGGCCGCGTCATGGGCCTGTCCTATGGCTTTGTCGACCGCATTGCGAAGATGATCCCGTTTGAGATCGGCATGACCCTGACCAAGGCGCTGGACGAGGCCGAGGACCTGCGTAAGGCCTATGAGGACGAGGACGATGTACACGAGCTGATCGACATGGGGCTGTCGCTCGAGGGCCTGGCGCGTAATGCCGGTAAGCATGCGGGTGGCGTCGTCATCTCGCCATCGGTACTCACCGACTTCTCGCCACTCTACTGTGAGCAGGGTGGGCAGAGTGTTGTTACCCAGTTCGACAAGGACGATGTTGAATCCATCGGCCTGGTGAAGTTCGATTTCCTCGGCCTGCGTACCCTCACCATCATCGACTGGGCCGTGCGTAACATTAAGCTGCGCCACGAAGACCAGCACGCACTCGACATCAACCTGTTGCCGCTGGATGATGAAGAGGCCTTCAGCATGCTCAAGCGCGCGGAAACCACCGCCGTGTTCCAGCTCGAGTCCAGCGGCATGAAGGACCTGATCAAGCGCCTGCAACCGGACTGCTTCGAGGACATCATCGCACTGGTGGCCCTGTTCCGACCCGGTCCGCTGCAGTCGGGCATGGTGGATAACTTCATCAACCGTAAACACGGTCGTGAAGCCGTCTCCTATCCCGATGTGCAGTACCAGCATGAATCCCTCAAGCCAATCCTGGAGCCCACCTACGGCATCATCCTCTACCAGGAGCAGGTCATGCAGATCGCCCAGGTACTGGCCGGGTACACCCTCGGTGGTGCGGATATGCTGCGACGCGCCATGGGTAAAAAGAAACCGGAGGTCATGGCACAGCAACGTGCCGTATTTGAGGACGGCGCCAACAAAAATGGTATCGATGGCGAACTGGCGATCAAGATCTTCGACCTGGTGGAAAAGTTTGCCGGTTACGGTTTCAACAAATCCCACTCGGCCGCCTACGCCTTGCTCTCCTACCAGACCTGCTGGTTAAAGTCCCATTACCCGGCCGAGTTCATGGCCGCCGTGTTATCCGCCGATATGGACAACACCGATAAGGTCGTGATCCTGATCGAAGACTGTCACCGCATGAACCTCAATGTGCTGCCACCGGATATCAATCGCTCCACCTACAAATTCAGTGTCCCCGATGACGGGCAGGTCCTCTATGGGCTGGGTGCCATCAAGGGCGTGGGCGAGGCGGCGCTGGAAGGGATTATCGAAGAACGTAAACAGAACGGCGGCTTCAGGGACCTGTATGATTTCTGCTGCCGGGTGGACAGTCGCAAGGTCAACAAACGCGTACTCGAGGCGCTGGTCAAGGCCGGTGCACTGGATAAGCTCGGCCCCAATCGTGCTAGCCTGATGGCACGCCTGCAGGATGCGGTGCAAATGGCCGAGCAGCACCAGCAAAATGCGCGCATCGGCCAGGATGACCTGTTCGGTGCCGCCACCGAAGAGGACAGTATCGCACCGGTGAATGCGATAGTGGTTGCCGAATGGGATGACGAGCAACGCCTCGTACTGGAAAAAGAAACCCTTGGCCTCTATCTCACCGGTCACCCGATCACACGCTATGAAAAAGAGCTAAGGCGCTTTACCAGCTGTCCACTGGGCGACCTGGTGGACCAGGTCGACAGCAGTGGTGGTGGGGGTTACATGGCGCAACGCAACGCCAAGGAATACAAGCTGGCCGGCCTGATGATCGGCATGCGTGTGCGCCGTACCAAGACCGGTGGTAAGATTGTCTCAGCGGTGCTCGATGATCGTACTGCGCGGGTTGAAGTACGCATCTACGAAGACAAGTTCGAGCAATACGGTTACCTGTTAAACAAGGACAAGCTGGTAATCGTCGAAGGCAAGGTGGTCTATGATGATTACTTTGGTGGCTACAGGATTACCGCCGACAGTATTTACGATATCACCGAGGCGCGCCAGCGCTTTGCACAGCGCCTGGAAATAAAGCTCGATGAGCAACAGACCAAAAACGGTTTTGTTGCAGAACTCGGTAGTATATTAAAACCCTTCAGGGAAGGGGATTGCCCGGTATGGATTAATTATAAAAAAGAGTTTTCGCGTGCCGCACTATCACTCGGCGATGAATGGCGCGTACAACCCAGTGACGAACTCATTAAACGTTTAAATGACCTGGCTGGTGAGCAACAGGTTGAAGTCATTTACTAAAGGTTTAGTTAAGCATGCCTGCAAAACATTACATCAATGAAGATGCACAATGCATAACAACTGTCTGGCGGGGGGATGCAACGGTTGCTGGATTAACCACTGCATTACAGACATATCAGCTGGAGATAAAAGGCAAAGCTGAATATATGGCATACAACGAGCTGTTAGATTTTTCAGATATAAAATCCATCAACATCCAGGTAAAGGACCTGAGGAGGCTGGGCTCACTGGCCGTTAAAAAAGACAGCCCGGAAATAATAACCAGGCTCGCCATAGTGGTAAGCACAACATTCATTTTTGGCCTGGTACGCATGTATCAGACCTACCGTAGTTTGATGCCCTCGAGTACAAAAGAATTACGTGTCTTCAAAAATAAAACCGATGCCGAAAACTGGCTTAAGCACTAGATGAATTGAGTTTTAATTGACGGCTGGCCGGGCCTCGGTTGCTAGCCTTTCCAGTACATAATCAAGAAAACTAATAATCGCTCCAGCAATTTTTTCATCATTACCAAATCGCTTTTTACCGCCATTATAAAAGATCTCGTAAAAGGTGCCTTCACTGTGCGAAATACAGTACATCTTGTCGGCTCCTCGCTGCAGGCGCCAGACATAGTAGTCCTTATCCAGGTTAAAGCTAAACTGGTGACTATTAAATATTTTGGTGAATTTTTCGATATTAGGTTGAAACAGCTGTTCGTGACTTTCATCTTCCGTAAGCTTTTCGGTCAGCCAGTCCAGACAGTGTTCATTCTCCATAATGTTGCATGAAAACATGAGTTTTTTTTCAATGGCTTCAATAATCTGGCTGTGATCCATCTATTCGCTCCTGCGGGCTATAAATAACTATAATTAACAGGTGAAGTTGCTTTGGTCATTTTTATAATGGGGACCCGTTTTAATAGCCCTGATTCTAGTCCCTTGCAGGGGTAATCATGCAAAATGTGAACCCTTTAAAATAAAAACTCGCCCCATATGAGTCCTCTCCAGTGTAGCCCTTACTATTAACAGGTTTTCATGCGGCAGCGGACGTCATGCTGATGATAAATGCATCTGCCGAAAATACTTGACTAATTTACTCAGGTAATTATGATTAAAAGTAATCCCCCCAGGAGGTGACATCATGCATATCCGAATTACAACCGACCCCATGACCATGAAAGACATATCAGACCCGGAGACACACCCCTGCGTGTATGAAGGTGACGGTAACGATGGACTGGAAATTTACTTTGAGACTGAGCAATCCCGTGATCAGTATATGAAATGGCAACAGGATATAGCCCTTGATCATCATATAGCGTTACAGGGCAATGACTCAGATGAATATATCGCCGAAGGCTGAGGCCTACCTGGCGATATGAATTAACGAATCTGCAGCCCTTGAAAAGGCTGCATCTCGTTTGTTAAATAAAACGATCTAATCGCATTCCGTGTGGGTGCAAGGACGTTAAAAATGTTTAATAGACTCTTTTTTCTCCTCCCCAATAAACAGCAGGCCCACAAGATTATTGATGAGCTGGTCGATGCTGAATTTAATTTACACAACATACATGCCCTGGAAAAAAGTGATATTCTTGAGCAGACCTCATCGTCGACATCAATCTGGCGACGAATCGATTTGACAGAGCAGATCGAAACCGTATTATGGAACACGAACCTGGTTATATTTATGATCGCCCTGGCCACCCTGCTGGTGTCGCTATTCATGGGCTTAAAAATGTGGATTATCCTTGCCGTGGTGGTTATGGTGGCCACATTTTTTCTAGGTGACTTATATTCGCTCTAT